>JAJDXV010000004.1 GCA_022823085.1 Candidatus Poribacteria bacterium | reverse complement strand
GAAATTTTGCGTACAAAAAAAATTAAAGTGCCTTCTTGTGCCTTTTCTACGAGTTCGCCCACGGCTCAAAACTCGTGGAAAAATAGAACGTCCTTGAAAACACGGAAACACAAAACGGGCAGAAACTGTCCAAACTATTGTAATATTTGACAGAGATTTTTTTTTATGGTATACTATTGGTGATTTAATAGGACTTATATGGGCAGATTACATAAATAAAACAAAGATGGTCTACTTTGAAAAAGAGGATATATTGCACCTGGTGATTTCCGAGGAACCAGAAACCGACAGTCTTGAACTCAGCCCTAATATCACCGCAGAATTAAACAGTGACGGCGAACTCATCGGTATTGAAATCCTAAATGCCAGTACCTTCATTCGGGACTCGATTTTAGAATCCGCCCATGCAAAAATGCTCTTACTCACCAAAGTTCAAACGGTGTAATTAAAAAAATCTCTATTTTTTATTTTATCGTAAGGAAAAATCGTCTATGACCCAACATCCAGAACTCACGTTAACAACAGAACACCGTCCGTTCCAAACCCAACGCCGAGACACATGGTGGTTACAACCCCTAACCGTATTTCTCGGATTGGGAACATTCATCGTTTACGCGACCTTTCGGGTTTTTGAAGGGGCTCATTTCCTTCACGGTCCGTACCTATCACCTTTCTACTCACCGCTGCTTTTTGGTACCGATACACATAGCGTCACGCACAGCTGGTTCGGCATGATGCCAGAGTGGATGCCCGGTCTCATTACACCCGCGGTCCTCATTTTATGGGCACCCCTCGGATTCCGCTTTACTTGCTACTACTATCGAGGAGCGTATTACAAAGCGTTCTGGGCAGACCCGCCGTCCTGTACAGTATCAGAACCACGAAAAGGCTATCGCGGTGAAAACTCGTTCCCGTTGATTGTCCAAAACATACATCGCTATTTTCTTTACGTCGCACTCATTATCTTAGGTATCCTCGCTTACGATGTATGGAAAGCACTCTGGTTTGACGATGGGAATGGCGGAACGACCTTCGGCATCGGCATCGGTACCATCGTTTTAGCGGGCAACGTCGTCCTTTTAGGCGGTTATACCTTCGGATGCCACTCTTTACGCCATTTAGTTGGTGGCGTAATTGACCTGCTTTCCAAAGCACCCGTCCGTCGGCAGGCGTATAACTGCGTCAGTTGTTTAAACCGCCATCACATGCTCTGGGCATGGATGAGCCTCTGCTGGGTCGGTTTTTCGGATGTATACGTCCGTTTCATAGCACCAGCAATCGGTCAAGACTGGATCACATTCTAAAGAAGTATTTACAGTAGAGAAGAGAGGAAATTTTAGCGTGGCATCTTACGAAACTCACGAATACGATGTATTAATAATCGGAGCCGGTGGTGCGGGACTTCGCGCCGCCATTGAAGCCGCTGTCGGCGACCTTAAAGTAGGACTTGTATGTAAGTCCCTACTCGGCAAAGCACACACCGTCATGGCGGAAGGTGGTGTCGCCGCCGCCTTGGCAAATGTAGACGAAAGAGACAGTTGGCGCGTCCACTTCGCCGACACCATGCGCGGTGGACAATATCTCTCCAACGCACGGATGGCAGAACTCCACGCCAAGGAATCCCCAGACCGCGTGCAAGAATTGGAAGCATGGGGCGCACTCTTTGACCGAACACAAGAGGGTGGCATCCTCCAGCGAAACTTCGGCGGACACCAATACCCACGTCTCGCACACGTCGGTGACCGGACAGGCTTAGAAATGATCCGCGCCTTACAAGATCACGGCATCCATCAAGGCATTGAAGTACACATGGAGAATACCGTCGTCTCACTCCTGAAAACAGGCGATAGAATATCCGGTGCCTTCGGCTACGAACGTGAAAAAGGACGTTTCAAAATATTTACAGCAAAAGCCGTTGTCTTAGCAACAGGCGGTGTCGGCAAGGCGTACAAAGTTACAAGCAATAGCTGGGAATACACCGGTGATGGACATTCGCTCGCGTATCACGCGGGCGCGGAACTCATTGATATGGAGTTCGTTCAATTCCATCCGACAGGTATGGTCTGGCCCCCGAGCGTTCGAGGCATCTTGGTTACAGAAGGCGTGCGTGGTGAAGGCGGTATCCTCACAAACAGTGAAGGCAAACGCTTCATGTTCGACGACATACCCGAACTCTACGTGAATCAGACAGCAGATAACCCTGAAGAAGGCTGGCGGTATACACAAGGTGACCGAGAAGCGCGACGTCCACCAGAACTCTTGACCCGCGATCACGTCGCACGCTGTATCGTCCGAGAAGTTCAAGAAGGTAGAGGCAGCCCACACGGCGGTGTGTTCTTGGATATCGCATGGATCAAGGAGAAACTCCCGAACGCTGCAGAGCATATCCGCAGGAAACTGCCGAGCATGTACCATCAGTTCAAAGAACTCGCCAATATCGACATCACAGAAGAACCGATGGAGGTCGGCCCGACAACGCACTATGTTATGGGCGGTATCCGGGTCGATGCCGACTCACAGATGACAGCGGTTCCCGGACTTTTTGCTGCTGGTGAATGCGCTGCCGGTTTGCACGGTGCTAACAGACTCGGCGGTAATTCACTCTCCGATCTGCTCGTTTTCGGTAAGCGTGCAGGCGAATACGCTGCACAATTTGCGACGGAAAACGAAGCGGTGCCGATTGATGAAACCGAAATCGAGACAATCGCTGCGCATACACTCAAACCGTTCGAGAACCCGCCAACGGATGGTAACGGCAACAACATCGGTCCCTACGACATCCAAGCACAACTCCAAGAAAAAATGCAGGATCTGGTCGGCATTGCCCGAAGCCAAGAAAGCCTCACGCAAGCCTTAGCGGAGGTTCAGGCACTGCGTGAAAAAGCGGAAAACGTTCACGCCATCGGTAATCGCGAATACAACGCCGGCTGGCACACGGCATTGGACCTCGACTGTCTGCTGACAGTCTCCGAAGCGATTGCGCTCGCAGCACTTGAACGCAAAGCAAGTATCGGCGCACATTCACGGGACGATTACCCAGAGAAAGAGGAACCCGGCGCCGGCAAATACAACACTATCATCAACAAAACAGATGATGGTGCAATGACAGTCCGACGAGAACCGATTGACGAACTCCAAGCAGATCTGCAGGAAATCATAGACGAAATAGGATAACATTTTAATAGGACTTACGCATAATGCTCTTTTGTACCATAAACTGTTAGTTTGTGCTACCAAAACGCTGTGTTTACTGAAACATTTCATCTAACAGAACCACTTATTGTCAAAAGTGCGTAAGTCCTGTTTAATTGTTTGCAGGGGTTCTATTCATAATAGTTATCACACTTCTTTTTTAAAGCATACGCAGCTTGGAACGAAGTGGAAAGCGGATCTATCGGAGGACACTCTCAACCCGCAATCCACCTCAACGAACCGCAAGGAAAATTAAAAAAATTGGAACGAAGTGGAAAGCGGATCTATCGGAGGACACTCTCAACCCGCAATCCACCTCAACGAACCGCAAGGAAAATTAAAAAAATTGGAACGAAGTGGAAAGCGGATCTATCGGAAGACACTCTCAACCCTCAATCCACCTCAACGAACCGCAAGGAAAATTAAAAATATGGCAACTTTTAGAATTTGGCGCGGCAATGCAGACGACGCACAATTTGTCGATTACGAGACCGAAGTCTCCGAGGGCATGGTCGTCTTAGACGCAGTCCACCGCATCCAAGCCGAACAAGCGAACGATATGGCAGTTCGCTGGAACTGTAAAGCAGGAAAATGCGGGTCGTGTTCCGCCGAAATCAACGGGCAACCGAAATTAATGTGTATGACACGCCTCGACACCGTACCGCTCGACGCACCCGTCACAATCGAACCGATGCGCGCGTTCCCGCTCATCAAAGACCTCGTCGCAGACGTGTCCTGGAACTTCAAGGTGAAAGAACGGATGAAACCGTTCGCACCGCGTCCACCAGATGCCGAAGACGGGACATGGCGGATGGAACAAGAAGACATCGACCACGTCCAAGAATTTCGGAAATGTATTGAGTGCTTCCTCTGTCAAGATGTCTGCCACGTCCTACGCGACCATAAGCTGCACGACGAGTTCATCGGACCGAGATTCCTCGTTTATGCTGCGTCTTTAGAAATGCACCCGATTGACACAGAGAACCGGCTGGAAGAATTAAAAAATTCGGATGGGATCGGGTATTGTAATATCACGAAGTGCTGTACGAAGGTCTGTCCAGAACATATCACAATTACGGATAATGCCATCATTCCGCTCAAAGAACGCGTGGTCGATCAGTTCTACGATCCGATTAAAAAACTCTTCCGCGTCTTTAGTCGCTAAGCATGTTGCTCGGATCAAAAAAAAAATGGATTGACTTTCCTCAAAATTTGTGGTAGACTTTACTTGCCTTTGACGAAACCTCCATAAAGGAGCAGAATGCCGAACGAAGCAATCCAGAATGAAATTCTAATTGAACAGAAGGTTACGTACACCCTTGAGATGAATGAAAAATTTTTCTTAATTGAGAATGTGCCTGCCCGAGTCAACGTTGAAACAGGAGAACAATATTTCTCTCCAAAAACCGTTGATTGCTTACAACAAGTCGTGTGGAAGGGGCAACCCACTCGAACTGTTACGTTACCTGTATATGAATTTACGAATCCGACATAACAATGTCCATAATTTCTTTTCACCTACTTCGGAGATGTTAGAATCATGGGAACCAGCAAGAATGATATTTTAAGAGTCGGCGTGATTGGACCCGGTGGTGCCGGACGTGGTAACACGCTCGGTTTCGCAACACGAGCGGATGCCGAAGTCGTCGCCGCTGCAGATGCTTACGAAGGTAGCTTGGACGCTTTAGAGAACGCACTTCAAGAACGAGTTGACGACTATAAACCGAATAGCTTCACCCGCTACCTCGGCGAACACGAATTCGTTGAGATGCTCAATCACGAAAACCTTGACATCGTCGGCGTTTTCTCACCACATTCCTTGCACGATATTCATGTCAAATACGCGCTGCGCGCAGGTTGTCACGTCATCGTCGAGAAACCGATGGCGAACGTCGTCGGTGATGCCATCTCCATCACCAAAATAGCGATGGGGAGCGGGTTACACCTCGTCGGCGGATATCAACGGCACTACCAAGATACCTATATGGCAGGTAGACGCGCAATCGCCGAAGGACGCATCGGGAACTTAAAGAAATTCGAGGTCTACATGGCGCAACGATGGGGTGCTGGCGGTTGGCGCGGCGATCCCCGCTTCTCCGGCGGCGGTCAACCCAACGACTCCGGCAGCCATCTCCAAGATATATTCCTATGGATGACGGGTGCCTTGCCATCTGAAGTCTACGGAACAACCGACATGAAGTTTGAGGATGACGACGGAAACCTCGTTCCGAAATTCGTTGAAATCAATTCCTATTCCGATGTAACGCTCGATAACGGGGCTGAAGGGACGATTACCATCCTTGGGAACACGCGTGTCGGATTTGAGGAATGGGTCATCCTTGAAGGCGACGAAGGCTCGATTGAAATCAAAAGCGGGATTCAGTATATCCCAAAAGGTGGTGAGGCAGAACCCCTCACTTACCCACGCCCAGAAGGCTATCCGAGTAGCAAAGTCGATCAACTCGTCGGTCTGGTGAAAGGCGAGTACGATGCGAATTACACCTCCGGCATCAACGGCATACGCACCAGTTGGTTGACGAACTCAATCCTTGAAGCCGGTAGAGGTCCTGACGAGAAAAACAGGGTCAACTGCGACGAACTCATTCAGAAAGAGGGGTACACACGGCAAGACGTTTCAGCACTGATTGAAGAATGCGCCGCCAAGTCGTGCTACTAAATGCCTCCACTTTTTATATGCAGCGGACCCTACGGAACATAATACCAATATGACAGAAAACCTACGGCAAATCGCAGAAAAAGCCTTAACGGATAGTGTCGTCCGTTTGGTCTGGCGAAAAATGGACGAAGAAACCGGTGAACCTCTTATCTGGCCACGGGCGAGCGGTTTTTTTGTCGCGCCAAACCTAATTGTGACCAATATCCATTGTGTTACAGGCGCGCCATCGGTTTTTGCAGAAATTGTCAGCACAAAAACTGAATTCCGAGTTGAAGGCGTTGTGGCGTTTGATGCTGAAAACGATATCGTCATTTTAAAGGTCGAAGGCGAGGGAGTACCGCTTCCGCTCGACGACAGTCATACCGTGCAAGTTGGTGAAACTGCTTGCGCTGTCGGTCACCCGCGCGCGAAGGGAGGCAAAGCCACGCAAATTACCATATCTGGTATTCAAGAGAGTGGTAAACGTCTCGAAATTAAAGAGGAATTCGATCCTGGAAACAGTGGAAGTGCCATCCTGAACAATTCGGGGAAGGTCGTAGGCGTTGCTGTTAAAAATGGAATGGTGGTTTCGGCGCTCGGAAGTGGCGGATGGAGAAACTCCAGTTACGCAATTCCAGCAATGACTTTAGTGGACCTGCTTGCAAATGGGGTGGAAGTGGAGTCATTCACTGAGTGGCAAAAACGTCCACAGGTACGTGCCTATACGGAAATCAGACAAGGGCAGACAGAATTTGAACAAGGAAAACATCGAGAATCAATTGCGTGCTTTGATGCTGCACTTGAACTCAACCCAAATTTGATGGATGCCTATCTCAATCGATCAATGGTAAATTTATCGTTAGGACATAACAAAGAAGCGGTCACTGACTGTGATAATGCCCTCAAACTTAACCCTGATTTTGTGGCGGCATATATCAATCGAGCGGCGGCAAAGTTTTTCTTAGGGGAAGCAGAAGATGCTATTGACGACTATAATACTGCACTTGAACTTAATCCTAATTACGCGGTAGCTTATAACAACCGAGCAGCGGCAAATCTATCGTTAGAACACTTTGAAGAAGCGATCGCTGACTGTGATAGTGCCCTCAAACTCGATCCTAATCTTGTTCAGTCTTATATCGGTAGAGCAACAGTAAAACTCGCCTTAGAACAGGATGAAGCGGCACTCGCTGATTACGATACCGCCTCAAAACTTGCACCAGATTCGCCGGAAATTTACTTTTGTCGCGCAAATACGAAATTTGCATTAAAGGACTATACTGGGGCGATTGAGGACCTTGATAAAGTCGTTGAACTCAATCCTGAACTCGGCTCTTTTTTGTCTATTTATGACCACCGTGCAGACGCAAAATGCTATCTCCGCGACTATGAAGGCGCGGTTGAAGACTATAACAAAGCTATCCAGCTCGACCCAAAAAACTATAAGGTTTACAACGGCCGCGGTATCGCGAAATACAATCTTGGTAGGTCAAAAACAGAAGAGGGTGATGAAGTCAGCGCGAATCAATACTTCCAAGCAGCGATTGACGACTATACGGAAGCCATCACCTTAGACGCGAAGTTTGCCGGTTATTATAGCAACCGTGGACTCGCGAAACGCTATCTTGGGGACTACCAAGAGGCAATAAAAGATTACGATAAAGTTATCCAGCTGAAGCCTAAAAGTGAGACCGCTTACTTCAATCGCGGTTATGCAAAATATAGCCTCGGAAAATCTAAAACGGATCAAGGTAATATCGCAGAGGCACAAGCAGACTATCAAGGGGCTATAGAGGATTATACGGAAGCCATCAAACTCGATCCCGAATATGCCTCAGTCTATAACGGCAGAGGATGGGTAAAATATCTCCTCGGACAATTTGAGCGCGAGCAAGGGAATACAGAGGAAGCCAGAAAACTTTTTGAAGCAGCGGTTGCAGACAGCGATAAAGCAATCCGTCTAAAGCAGGATAACCCAAGTCCCGCTTCCTATCATACCCGTGCTGCTGCAAAGGCTGCGCTTGGCGCATATCGTGAGGCAATTGAAGACTTCAGTGAGACGATCCTCATGAAACCCGATGAGGCACGCTACTACTATGACCGTGGGTTAGCGAAGCAGGCATTCGGGCAACACGAAGCAGCAAAAACCGATTTTCAGAAGGCGAAAGATTTAGACCCTGATGTCGAAAATAAACCGTACTAACGAATGTTTAAAGACAATAAAAAATCCTTATTTTTATCGGCACCTATTCCCATAGCGGTTCTTCAGAAGAGCCAATATGCTAAAAAGGAGAAAAACCGTGATTTTTTTTCAACAACCCGCAGCCAAAACTTATTATCGTTGGCAAGAGCTTGCCTTTAAAAGTATGAAGTATTGCGCACTCATTGCCATTCTATTCGTAGCAGCGTCGCAAATCGGCTGCTTACCCGGAAGTGCACTGAGTAAAGGTGACAAACTTGCCGCCGACAAAGACTACTACGGTGCGATTGAAGCATACCAGAGCATTGTCGATACACAACCCGGCACGCCAGACGCACTTCAAGCACAGCTCGCCATCGGTAAGCTATCCATTGACCAGATGAACCAACCAGCGGAAGGGATCAAGGCTTATGAAGGGATCATCGCCGCTGCCCCGGAAAGCGAGGAAGCCGCCGAAGCACACTATGAACTCGGTCTGCACTATTTTCGGGAAAAGGATTTCAAGGCGGCGCAAACCCAATTTGACACCATTGTTAACAACTTCTCGCACCTGGAATTAAGCCACAACGCACACCTGATGTTGGCGAAGAGTTATGAGGAAGCAGAAGATTATGAGTCAGCAGTAGAAGCGTTCGATAGCTTCGCGAATCGTAACCCGCGAAACAAACGCGCCGCACCCGCACTCGAAAACAAGGCGAGAATCCAACACCAATTCCTCAAAGACGAAGAAGAAGCGAAACGAACCAACCAGATGCTCGTTAAGAGATATGGGAAGGTTGAAGGTGCTGAAGATGCCGTTGAGAAAGCAAAACAGTCACTGAAAGACCTCAACGCCACCATTCCAGAAGCGGACGACCCATTGGCAACGCAAATCGGAAGAGCACTTGCACAACAGGAAGCGAGACGTGAACGGGATCGACCGCGCGGCGGTGTCGAAAGAAGTCCCGCCATGGGAAGTGCCGACAGCCTCGGCATACCAGACTCCGGGTTCGGGATCAGCGCAGCAGATGTTATGCAGGACTTCGGTGGACAAGCCGGCATCGCAGGCGACGATCAGGGGAGCTTCCACGATGCTGAACTCATGATCGCTAACTTCTTCTACGGCGACGAAAACTATCGCGACGCAGGCGCACTCTACTACGACGCAATCGCACGCGCAGAAGCCGAAAAAGCGAAAATCGACCCCTATACATACCTCAAACTCTCAATCTGCTACCGGAAAGTCGGGATGCATCAGCGAGCAAAAGAGGTACTCAGAAAAGCCGCAAGCCGAGATGGCGAAGTCATTGACGCGGTCATCAATACAGGGCGGAATCACTATACTTCTGAAAACTACGAGAACGCAATAGAGACCTACAACTCGGTTATTGGATTAAGACGCGATAAAGATTCCGAGGTCTACTGGTTAATCTCGCTTGCACATAAAAAATTGGGGGAGCCAGAAAAAGAGCGAGAGGTACTCGAACGTTCTGTCGCCGCGAATACGCAGAATACAGATGCGTTGCAAAGCCTTGCTGAAGTGCTTCATTACCGATTGAAAGACCGTAAAACCGCTGCGATTTTCCAAGATATCGTTGATCAGAAAGGCGATTCCTATATCGGTTCAAAAACCCTGGGCGATCTCACCTATAAATATGGCAACTACGTCCAGGCTAATGCACGGTATAAAGCCGCCGCTCGCACAGCGAAACGGTTACTGAATAAGTCAGAAAGTGACGCTGAAAAACGCGAACTTCGCAATCAGATCGTCTATGCGACAATTCTCGCGGCACGCGCAACCCATCAGCGCGGGAAATCCGAAGATGCCCAGCAAATGATCAACGAATTGGCGACCGAATACCCTGACCACGCTTTAATCCATTACGGTAAAGGCGAGTTAGCACTCCTCAATGACGATACCGAAACCGCTGTCACCGCATTCAAAACCGCGATTGAGAAGTCTCCACATTCGGATATCGCAGTAATTGCCCTCGGGAACTATTACGTTTCCCAAGGTTTTAATGACGATGCAATCGCACTGTGGGAAGGATTCCTTGCCGAAAACCAGTACAATCAGAACGTTACGCGGAGTCTTAAAAAGTTGAAAGGCGACACCGAAGAAACGGAAGAATAGGTTAAAAGAGTGCGGTTACCAACCGCACTCACACCACATCTTTCGGTCTCCGAATGTTCAAAAAAACCGGATTTATAGCCCCTATTTGCTGAAACAATTGTTTTTTTTGAAAAAAAACTTGACTTTTAAAGCCAATTGTGTATAATTAACATTGAAAAGTTCGTAACTTCCTAACATAAGCACGTCTAAGGCTAAAAATGGTAGATTTTGCTGATGAAATCGTGCGAACTCCTGAAAGACGCATGCTTTGAAGAAAACGGATCCTTGGCTGTAAAGCGATGTATGAGATATACGCTTCAGTATGTTCCACCAATATGGTAACAAGGAAACTGCCCCACTTAGAGTGAACCATATTTCGGCATGCGTTGTGACACGACCATACAAGAAACATCCCTGCGGGCAACATTGCACCGACTCCACCGATACCGCTGTATACCCTGCATCTTATTTCGTTGTGTATCTCAACGGCTTAGCGCGCCGCTTGCAAGCGCATCTTCAGAAGTCTCAGGCACTCGGTTGGAGCGTCATACCAAACTAACCGGATTTGTAGGAAACCCCGGTCTTCGTACCTTAGTTCTCCGTGCTGCTCATGTTCAGCACTCTTAGGAAACCTCGCGGGTGTAGTATTCAACTGCACTCCGAAAACGATAGAAACAAATTTCAATAACTTATTCTATAGGATCAGCCCCGATTCCATTTTAACATTTTCTTGGTATCCTACTTTCCACGAATCCGTTTTTATGTTTCACATCATAGATGGAACAAAGCGTTAATTCGTTAGGTCATTAGATAAACGCCAGGGCGGAACGATTACCTTGGAACCGGGCAAAATGAGGAGTATTAGAAACTATGGAGAGCTTGGACATTGGCAAGCTCCAAGAAATGGAGTTCTCGGAACTCAAAGATTTTGCCTCAACACTCGGAGTCAACGAATATACCGGACTTCGCAAGGAAGAACTGATTAACGAAATCATAGAGGCTAAATCTGAGGGAGACACCCAATTCTACGGTGGCGGTGTCCTGGAAATTTTAGATGACCGGGATCAACACTACGGTTTTCTCCGCTCATCGCGTTCCAATTATTTGCAGAGTAACGAGGATATTTACGTGTCCTCTTCGCAAATCCGACGATTCGACTTACAAACAGGACACGTCGTTGAAGGTGTAATCCGTCCACCGAAAAAGACAGAAAACAAGGCGGAACGTTACTTCGCAATGCTACAAATTGAGAAGGTGAACGGGGAACCGCCCGAAGCTGTCAAACAGAAAATCCTTTTCAAGAATCTTACCCCGATCCATCCATTTGAACAGCTGAAACTCGAGCACAACTCCCCAGAATTCGGTACTCGGATGATGGATCTAATAGCACCGATCGGTAAGGGGCAACGCGGGCTGATTGTCGCGCCACCTTATAGTGGGAAAACGACACTGCTGAAAAATATCGCCGCCGGTATTGAAGCCAACCACCCAGAAGTCATTCTCATCTTTCTACTGATTGACGAGCGACCCGAGGAAGTTACGGATGTCGCACGCTCCGTGAAAGGTGAAGTCATCAGCTCCACATTTGATGAGCACCCAGAGCGACACATCCAAGTCGCAGACATGGTCATTGAGAAAGCGAAACGGTGGGCTGAGTACGGGAAAGATGTCGTCGTTTTATTGGATAGCATGACCCGATTGGCACGCGCACACAACGTCATGACCCCTCACAGCGGAAAAACGTTGAGTGGCGGTTTAGACGCTATGGCGTTCGTGAAACCACGCCAATTCTGCGGCGCAGCTCGAAAATTTGAAGAAGGAGGTAGTCTAACGGTTATCGCATCCGTACTTATCGACACGGAGAGCCGACAAGACGAATATATTTACGAAGAATTTAAAGGTACTGCTAACATGGAAATCCACATGGAGCGCGCCTTACTCGACCTCCAAATCTATCCACCCATTAATATGAAAAGATCCAAAACGCGCCGTGAAGAACTCTTGTTAGCACCAGATGTACTTAATAAGGTCTGGGTGCTACGGAAATTCACAAGCCAGATGGATAGTGCGGAATCGCTCGAAATGCTTATTGAACAATTCGGGAAAACTGCTACAAATGAAGAATTTCTCGAACGAATGATAGACAATGCCAGCTACGGTAACAATAATACGACCAGAACCAATGCTCGCCAGAAGCGATAGAATTTGTAGCATAGGAAACCGTTGGTCTCCTGCGCATCTTCGTCTATCTAAAATTACAAAGGAAGGACATTATGAAAGCCGAAATTCATCCTGAACTGGTAGAAAGCGTCATCACATGCGTTTGTGGTGCGACGCACAAAACGTTGGCAATCCGCCCCGAAATGCGGGTAGACATTTGTGGAAAATGCCATCCATTCTACACTGGACAACAAGCGCGGTTTATCGATGCTGCTGGACGTGTCGAAAGTTTCCGCCGACGTTACAAACTAACTGAAGAAAATAAGTAGACCCGTGATTTGATTCATCAATTCAGACGATTCAAAAATATCACGGAAATGCCCCGTGTCTCACGCCTGTACCCAATCGCCCTGTGGTGCTGCTGCGTATATAGGATAGACACGGGGAGTCCCGTTATCGCTAAAATATCACCAGACAGATCGTCCATTTTACCGCTAACAGTAAGGATGCGCTTGCAAACGGTGCCAAAATGTTTGAAAAACTCAAGGATATCGAAGTTAAATATACTGAAGTCGAAAAAGCGCTCGGTGACCCGACGCAAATTTCAAATCAGCAGCGACTCATGGAGTTATCCAAAACGCACGCGGAACTGGCTCCAATCGTGTCAAGTTATCAAACCTACCAGAAGTTAGAATCCGCACTTGAAGAGGCACGCCTCCTAATAGCGTCTGAAACAGATGCGGATATGATCGAATTAGCGCAGGAAGAATTAGATAACCTCACCACTGAAAAAGAGCAACTCATAGAAGAGCTCAAACTGCTCCTTATTCCGAAAGACCCAAACGACGAAAAGAACGTTATCATCGAAATTCGCGCAGGCACCGGTGGAGAAGAAGCCAGCCTTTTCGCCGCTGAAGTGTTTCGGATGTATACCCGCTATGCTGAACGGCAGAACTGGAAAGTTGAACTCCTCAGCGGAAACGCAACCGGATTAAAAGGTTTTAAAGAGGTCATCTTCTCAATCGAAGGAAAGGACGCCTATAGGCACCTGAAATACGAAGGCGGAATACATCGGGTCCAACGCATCCCTACGACAGAAACAAGCGGACGCATCCATACCTCTGCAGCCACAGTAGCCGTACTGCCAGAAGCGGAAGCACTCGACCTGGACATCGATGAAGCAACTGAACTTCGCATTGATACCTATCGCTCCTCCGGTCCCGGTGGGCAAAGCGTTAACACAACCGATTCCGCCATCCGTATTACACACCTACCGACAGGATTGGTTGTGACCTGTCAAGATGAAAAATCGCAACATAAAAACCGTTCCAAGGCGATGAAAATCCTTCGCGCCCGCCTCCAAGAGCAGAAACAGGCTGAACTCAACAGCGAAAGGGCAGAAACCCGGCGATCTATGGTCGGCAGCGGCGACCGAAGCGAGAAAATTCGTACCTATAATTTCCCACAATCTCGTGTAACCGATCACCGTATCCAATTTAGTTCCTATCAACTTGATGCCGTTTTAGATGGCGATTTAGAAGCATTTATTCAACAATTAACAACCGCAGACCAAGCGGAAAAATTGGAACAGGATTATAGTAAAACCGAAAATTAAGTAGACACTCTTCCTTTAACTGAAAACGTTTGTAGGGGCGAGGTTTCCTCGTCCGTCTTTCAAAGCGTGTCTTATTATTTTTCCAGGGCACTATAAACACACCCCGATTGAGGAACACGAGACGATGCCGAACAATACATGGCGTGTGGTCGATTTACTCGATTGGACATCGCAGTATTTTGAAAAAAACGCTATCCCGAATCCGAGGTTAGATGCAGAGGTACTCCTCGGACATCTACTCGGAAAAAGTCGCCTGCAACTTTATCTCGACTTTGAGATGCCTGTCTTCCAAGAACATCTCACACCATTTCGCGAACTTATCAAAAAGCGGATCGATCGTACACCGATCAGTTACTTAACAAACCGAAAAGAGTTCATGTCATTAGAGTTCTACGTAGATGAACGCGTCCTTATTCCGAGACCTGAGACAGAACAACTTGTTGAAACTGTCCTCACGGCTCAAACGGACAAACCTCAACGTTTATTAGAAATCGGTACAGGTAGCGGGGTCATCGCCACAATTCTGGCGACACATCAACCAGAATGGGATATTACAGCGACCGACCTCTCTGAAGATGCACTCGTAGTTGCCGAGAAAAATGCGGAAACACACAACTGCGCGGCACAAATCGAATTTCTATCCGGCGATCTATTTGAGCCTATAAAAGCGATAGACCCTAACGGAGAAACGCCCTTCAATTGGATCGTCTGCAATCCACCTTACGTGAAAAAAACAGAATGGGATAGCCTGAGCCCAGATGTCCGCAATTACGAACCAGAAATCGCACTCTTTGCCGGTAATGACGGGCTTGCCGTAATTCGCCGATTAATTGCTGAAGCACCCGCATACCTTGCATCGAACGGAAAACTGAGTCTCGAAATCGGCGACACACAGGCAGACACCGTTCGGACGCTTGTTAATGCCGAATCTGCTTACTGCAGCTGCGAACTGATCAAGGACTATGCTGAAAAAGAGCGAATCGTACTCGCAAGTGTTCCTTGAAACTTCCGTACTTACGCATTCCATTTCAAAGTTCCAAAGAAAATTATAACCAAATTCCGCAAAAATCGTATAAAAACTGTTTTTTCTTGACATATCCTGTGATAATTTATATAATGAATGTAAGAAACACTGGTAGCGCATTAGTTTCTGTGGCGTGCCGTTTTTTCTTCCTTTTTTGAAACCCAATTTGTTTTGTTACGTTGTTATGTATAGCCTGCTAAATAAGGATTCTTATAGGCGAAGGAGCAGATTATAATGGCGCGCCAAACACCTAATGATTTATCTGCTGTCGAAGACACCTATCTCGCGACCCAAGCGAAAGCAGGCAATGATGCCGCGTTTAGGCAATTGTTCGACAAGCATTATAAGTGGGTTTATAACAAAGCCTACCGAATGCTTGGAAATTACCAAGACACTGAAGAGGTCGCCTCCGATGTGTTCGTCAAGGTTTGGCAAAAGCTAAACAAAAATAAATGGGACGCAGAAAAGGGTAGTTTTCAAGCATGGTTAAATATGGTGGCTCGTAACACCATTATCGATGCAATACGGAAACGGAACCGGATTCGGGAGCATCCACTCAGCGGTTCACCTGAAGAAGATGAACAACCTTTGAGTCAATATGAGGACCCCTACACCGGCCCCGAACAAGAAATTGAAGCCGCAGAAGCACAACAGATATTGGAAAGTGCCCTTGAACAGGTCACGAAACCCAATCATCGGATCGCATGGATGTTGCGGCACTTAGAAGGTTATAGTATTGCTGAGATTGCCCGCATTCTTAACCGGAAAGAAGGAACAGTAAAAATCTGGATCTTCCGGTGCACTGAAGAATTGCGGAAAATTCTGGTTGCTAAAGGCATCCAATGGATCTATTAATTTGGAGGATTAACTAATGCGCTTCTGGAAGAAATGGCAGAAGGACGGAATCTCAGCGGATGATCTCAAAAAGGCTGAGATGTTGGAAGCTTACGCTTGTTGGTTGAAAAACGAAAGGCTTTCACGTAAGCAAAAACGCCTTCTAAAAGAGATCAACAACATCCCCGAACTTCAGCCATTGAAACAATTAATCGACTTCTCACACTATCGCTTCGAGGAAAAAGAAAATATTGAACCGCCGTTGGGCGCTCAAGAAAGAGCACGCGAACGTGTCATGGCGGAGATCCGAGGCGACGGAGCGGAAGCCGGTGTTCCAATGGACGGCTTAGAGCCGCAACCCGGTTATAGTCCACACGGTATGGGGAACGAAACCACCGAAATTATGCAGGTGGGAGCATCTTCACCCAACCCTGATGAACTACGACGCTGGGACTCCGAACAGACACCCGCATCCCCAGAAATGCTAAATCGCTATGACGGCAGTCGCGCACTTTCCCGTTTGCATGTACGATTTGAGCAAAAAGATAACGGTGTCTACGTCACAGATATCGGCAGCTCTAATACGACTTACGTCAACAACGAACGCGTGGCGATGTCCGCCCCAGTTCGCGAGGGGTCCACACTGAAATGTGGGAAAATTAGTCTCAAAATTATCGGCATTGAATCTTAATAGCTACGCAGGAGAAGGAACGGGTGGACATCAGAATTAGAAAACCACCGTTCCTTATAAGAGCAGTGCATCTAAGGCATACCAATTCATTAGCATTGTCACACTTCCAACAAGCAACGCTCTGTTATGGACAAGCATGCTACGTTGAGGCTATTCAACACTATCTCGCTGGCTTGAAATTAGGGTCAGCACAGCATCACTATATCTATGCTGACCTTGCCAAAGCTTATGAGATGGTCGGAGAATGGGACACAGCATTGGCATGCCTTGATATTGCACTCCGACTATGTCCAGATTCGCCGACCGCTTTGAGACGCAAAGCGCGTATTCTTGACGAGAAAGCCTGTTATGATAGTTTGATTTCCCTGGACAACCTACGCCAACCACCACCACAAGAGTTCCGTAAACGATTAAACTTTGACACCACAGCCCGACCTCAACAACATGTAAACTCCGAAATTTTTAGTCTAACTTGCCATTCCGAAATGAGCTCTCAGACACTCTGGTATATTTGTCAACTCATTCACCGAACCTATGCTGAACTCGGAGAAATCTTAGGCTACTATCCGCTCTCTCCTGTACCTATTTCCATTAAAAATACAAACGGCACCGCAGTATCGCAACGTTCACTACCGCAATGGGCAAGTGGATACTATGACGGTAGCATCCATCTCGGATACTGCGCCCCTGGTGATCCGGTGCTTGGAATCCTGTACGCCCTGCTTCGACACGAATGGGTGCATCTATTGGTCTACCATCTAACCAACGGACAATGTCCGGTGTGGATCAACGAAGGATTGGCACAAAGTATCGCACGTCCCATGTTCCAGTTCGAAAGATTTAATTTAAAACAGGCGGCAGAAAAGAACCAACTGCTGCCAATCGACGCACTCAACAAACCGTTTAGCCAGATCCCAACGAAACACCGAAACTTAGCGTATATTCAATCCGCAGCAATCGTTGAATATCTTGTTCAGCAATCCGGCTATTCCAAAATTCGCGACCTGCTCCATCAACTGAGTAGTGGGATTCCGGCAGATTTAGTGATTAAACAGACCTTCGGGTTAACGCTGAAGGACATCCCCTTCTTGAACATTTCATAGGGCGCGACACCTATAAACATCCCAGCAATGACAAAACTTGATATCGGTATCCTCATTCTCGTTGGACTGTCCGGCATAGGCTGCTTCCGCGTCGGTTTCACCCGCAGTGTTTGGGGTGTATTCGTCATCGGCGTAGGATTCTTCATGGCCTGCCAACTTTGGCATTACCCGGCAGCATTCCTTCAGAAATTCATAGCAGACCCAAATTGGGCAAAATGGTTGAGCATCATCGCCATTGTACTCGTTGCCTCTATCCTCGTTGACTCACTCTGTGAGCGTATCCAGCGTATCCTCGAAAAAGGCGTTCTCGGTTGGGCAAACCGTCTATTAGGGATATGCTTCGGAATCGCTTCCAGTGGACTTGTTATTGCCTTTGCTCTCATCCTTCTAAATGCGTACGGTGGCGACGGCTTCAAGAACGAAATCGCGAAATCCCGGTTCGCGCCACAACTCATGGATGTCGGTAATCACGTTTGGGCAGTTAGCAGAGACCACGTGCAAAGACAACTTGATTCCCCATGAATATTCTCTCTTCCATCTTAGCACGATACCAGATTGTCGTCTGCATCGCATACCTTAGCAACACCAGAAACTTACCATTCTGCCTGTTTTAGGAATTCCAACGCCATCAAGGTATGACCTTCCGCATTTGGATGAACGCCATCGCGCGTTGTCCAAAGTGCTCCGGGACGCGCAGCAACCGCTTTGTCGAAAGCGGCATTCGTCGGTATCAATTTCGCATCAAACTCTCCGGCGAGCCGATGTATGCTTTCGTTGTAAGCGTCCACAGCCAGCGGGCGCGGCTCGTCAACATCTTCTTCAATATAGAAAATTTCAAACAGAAAAAGCGGCGCGTCTAATTCCGATTTCACACGCGTGAGAATCCGTCGATAGCACGCTTCCCAAACCGGTAGATAGGCTTCCGTGGAGACATCACCCGCATACTGGCGACTCGCATTGTTAATACCAATTTTCACTGAGAGCCAGTTCGGTTTCTCGACAATCACATCGGTGTCCCACCGCTCCTCTAAACCCTCAACGATATCCCCCCCAATGCCTTTGTTGACATAAGTGATCTCGCGTTCCGGGTATTTGGCAGTGATGAGTTCAGTGATTTTACGGACGTACCCGTGTCCGTAAGGGGCGTGTTCATTCCGCCGTCCGCAATCCGTAATACTATCGCCAATAAATAACACCTTATCTCCAGATTGAAACAATAAATTATTCACAAAGTATCTCCTATATGTGATATACTTATGAGTTGTCAGTATTCAGTTATGAGTTGTTAGAAAGAAGAACCGCCTTCTTACCGATAACTCTAATTTATCACATCTTGGGCAATATACCAATGAAAAATATCGGTGTCCTTCACGTCATTACGGATACAACGCTGCAATCGCGATTCACGCATGCAGAGTTAGCAGAACTCACAATCGCGGGGGGCGCGGATACATTGCAATTCCGTCAAAAAGAGGGGACAACGCGTCAATTGATCGCTGAAGCGAAGAACATGCAGGCGATATGTGAACAGCACAAGGTCCCCTTAATCGTAAACGACAGAGCGGACATCGCACTCGCTGCCGGTGCAGCAGGCGCGCATTTCGGGCAAGACGACATGCCTGTCTCTATCGGAAGACAGATTCTCCCGACAAACGCCATCATCGGGGCATCCGCTCGAACTGAAGATAAAATATTCGCAGCAATTTCAGAGGGTGCCGATTATATCGGCTTCGGTCCCATCTACGGCACAACTTCAAAACCGGATACTGAAACGGCTAAGGGATTGGACCGGCTTCGCCGAATGTGCGACATCGCGGCGTGTCCGGTTATCGCTATCGGTGGGATCGGTGTCCAGACGGCAGCAGATGTCATTCGCGCAGGCGCACACGGGATCGCTGTAATCTCTGCTGTTTGTGCACACGCCAAACCGACCGTTGCAACACAGGAATTGTTGAACGAAATTCTCGGAGCAAAGTAAACGCGACAGGTGATACCATAATATGAACGAAACATTTACAGTTGAACAGCTCTCTAAACGCTTCAGGGAAACTCATGAGACCCACAATCCAGACCTCAGCAGAATTGACGAGGCACGCGTTCAGCAAATGTGGAATGCACAACACTTTTTTGATACCAACATGGCATCAATTGATAGACGTGCCATCCGCATCCTAAAACCCGGTATCTGGAACCATAATGAGGGCCCCGATTTTATGCACGCCGAAATTGAGATTGACGGAAAACTACAGATCGGTGATGTCGAAATTCACGTCCGATCCTCAGAGTGGTACGCACATCAGCATCATCTCAATTCGAGATATAATCGGGTAATTCTACACACGGTCTTTTTTAACGACGATTTCAACCTACGGACACGGCTACAGAACGGAAAGCGCGTCCCAACTTTGGAATTACTGAAATGGGTCGCAGTAGATACAGGTGAACTGTACGACAATACGAAAGACACAGCAACGACTGACGGTCTCTGTCGAATAACAGGGAAACAGCTGAACATAGAAATCTTGAAAGGCGTTTTCGAGTCGTTGGGACGCGAACGGTTCTTGGAAAAAACGGAGTCAATGCGGCTGCTGAGAACCCGACTCAATTTCGAGCAACTTCTCTATGAAGGTATCATGGAGGCATTAGGATACGAACGCAACAGTAAAGCCATGAGAGAATTGGCACAACATGTCCCTTTCGCCGACCTCGACCAGAAATCCGAACTTGAGATTCAAGCGACGCTCTTTGGAGTCGCCGGACTCCTGCCATCACAACGGGAGAAACCTTTACCACCAGAAGCAGCGAACGACCCAGACCTCACCGCATTGGAAGAGCAGTGGCGTACTTCGGAGTATGCA
This sequence comes from Candidatus Poribacteria bacterium, assembly GCA_022823085.1. Classification (GTDB taxonomy): domain Bacteria; phylum Poribacteria; class WGA-4E; order WGA-4E; family WGA-3G; genus WGA-3G. The sequence goes on along the minus strand of JAJDXV010000004.1, from coordinate 25,728 downwards.
AAACTTCCGCCGCGTATGACCGAGGCACGCTGGAGCTTTACAGGAAGACCATTTAATCACCCTGTACGACGTATCGCAGCGATGAGTCAGTTAATCCATCGCTGTCAAGGAAGCCTCATGATGTACTTTCTCCCAATCTGTGAAAAAGTAGCAACCGCAGACACAAAAAGAGCACTACAAACTATCCATACTGAACTACGTACGCACCTGATGCTCGAACCTACCGGCTACTGGGATCAGCATTCTAACTTCGGTTTAAAAAGCACACGCACAACAGCATTGATTGGTAAAGACCGAGCCGTAGACATTATTATCAATAAAATCCTGCCAGTTGCCTATATTTGGGCAGTTGAAGCGGACAGTCAACAACTGCAGGAGGCAGTCTTACGACTCTACGGTGTCGGTGCCAAATCAACTGGAAACAAGATCATCCGCAAAATTGATGAACAGATTTTCACGCAGACACAACAGATGCGCCATTTGAAACCGACCGCTAAAACTGAGCAAGGGATTATCCGTTTATACAAAAATTACTGCGCCGACCAACTCTGTGATCTCTGCCCCATCTTGGAACACGATGCAGTGCTACCGGAGGAGGATTAGTATGCGTTCGCAGGTCAAACCGTTGACAGACGAATCCTATTGGACGACGCTCTGGGACGGGCAACAACATAAGGTTCGACATCTACGGTGGGCGTACGTGGCAAACCGTCAACTGGCAAAATTGTTCCACAGCGCACTCGCCGGTTTCAAACAACCGACACTCATTGAACTCGGATGCGCCGATTCCCTCTGGCTCCCTTACCTCGCTCAACACTACGATAGCGAGTGTTACGGTGTCGATTTCTCCGAACTCGGATGTCAACTCGCAGAACGGAACCTCGCGCTTGCAGACACAAAAGGAACGATTATCTGTGAAGATCTGTTCGACTTTGCCAAAACGCATCGTACCACTTTCGACTTTGTGTATTCAATGGGTTTGATTGAACACTTTAGTACGCCTCAAGCAATTCTGGAAGAGATGCACAGCCTGCTCAAACCGGGCGGAACGATGCTAACGATAACGCCGAATCTACGCGGTATGTATACACCGATCGCGCGGGTTGCAAGTCCGAAACTCCTCGCCACACACAAGATCATTCTGCCGATAGGACTTGCTGCAGCGTTGCAAGCAGCAGGATTTCAGGTCACCGAATTTGGATACACAGGCGGCCCCTTAAAGTTGAGTGTCGTCGATTACTCACCGTGGCAGGCAGTTATCGGCAAATGGGGACATGAAGTCCTCTGTAAATGCGTTAACCTAACAGATATTGTTGTAGGCAATTTATTCGCGGCACTCCGGGTGCCGAACCAGCAGTTAACATCGCCGTATGTATACGCGATCTGTAGAAAACCGAAAATCAAGTGATTCAACCGAAAATAGGAGAACCTATCATGAAAACCTTATGTATTTTGACGATTATGGTGCTCGCTGTCTCTGTCGCCACAGCAGAGGAGACCTTCTTTTCGGCGTTAGAGAGCCAAGCAGAAGTGGAAAAAGAGGGCGGCACCGTTGACAGCGGGAGTTTTGAACCGGGTAAATTCGGGAACGGTTTTGTCAGTAAAGAGGCTGGCGATGTCATCCACTTCCCCGTGGAAGACCGCTTCGTTAACCTCGACGAAGGCACCGTTGAGTTATGGATAACAATGGGATTAGATACCAGCACCATCACCGGTGAACTCTTTGCGTTCATGACTTACAAACGCGGCACAGATGCAGTGTTCCTGCAATTCAACAACGGTGGAATCGCACAGATGCGGATTAAAAGCGCGAATTCATGGCATAACGCCAGTAGCGAAAAACTCGACTGGAAAAAGGGTGAGCATCACCATATAGCAGGCACATGGGGACCCGACGGTTTAAAACTCTATTTAGATGGCGAACTTGCGGGTGAAGATGACTTCAAGGAGGGCCCGACTGTGTTCGCGGAAACCTTCGAGATTAATAACGCCTCTCCGCCTTCACCGAACTTTCCCACAAATTGTGTCGTTGATGGACTCCGACTCTCTGACCATCAGAAAGAACCCGACGAATTTGTAATGGACGATCCAGCTCCCGTCCAACCGACCAGAAAACTCACAACGACTTGGGCACGGCTCAAGTACTTTTAATTATTCCTTGCGGTTAAACATCGGGCTCTCGACTTGAGCACGCTATTCTGAAGATCCGCCTTCCACTCCGTTTCAGGCTTGCGGTCTTTGGATAAATCGCAGAAATACAATCTTATCATACTAAATTCCATAATTATTTGCACACACGGTAATTCGTAGGGGCTGGGTTACCCAGCCCTTACGACGGGGCGAACTGTAAACTCATTTTCGGATTTTACTATAAAACCTTACACAAGGAGGCTTGTAAGTATGTACAAAACAGAGCGTCCACTTTTCACGGCGGGGACCGAAGGGTACCATACCTTCCGAATTCCCGCGCTTGTCCGATCCAACGAAGGAACGTTATTAGCCTTTTGCGAAGGGAGGCGACACGGTGGCGGTGACTCAGGCGATATTGATATTGTTCTGAAACGGAGTCTTGATAATGGTGAAAGTTGGGAGCCGATGCAAATCGCTGTCTCTACAGGAACTGACACGGATGGAAACCCTGCGCCGGTCGTTGATCGTGATACAGGTACAATTTGGCTCGTTTTCTGCAAGAACCTCGCTGACGGTGCAGAAGGGAAGATTGTCGCAGGCGAAGCACCCCGCACCGTCTGGGTAACCGCCAGCACCGACGACGGCGAAACCTGGACGGAACCGAAAGAAATCACCGCCACAACCAAAAACGAAAACTGGACGTGGTACGCAACCGGTCCCTGCCACGGGATTCAACTCGCAAACGGTAGATTGGTAATCCCGTGTGACCATGTGCTTGGAAACAGTCGGAACTATGCCGAATACGGCTACTCACACCTGATTGTCAGCGACGATCACGGCGAGACGTGGCAGATCGGTGGCAAAGCACAACCGGGTACCAATGAATCGGTTGTCGTTGAAACGGTGGATGGTGGACTCTATTTCAACTGTCGGAACTATGTCGCACCGAAGCGGCGTGCTTATGCACGGAGCAGTGACAGTGGCAATACGTTCACGGAATTCGGTTACGAGGAAGACCTCATCGAACCGATCTGTCAGGCGAGTATGGTACGCTATACAGATGCCAATCAGCACGACAAGAACCGTATCTTGTTCTCCAATCCCGCCAGTGAAAGCCGTGAACGGATGACGATTCGCATCAGCTACGACGAGTGTCAAACTTGGAGCAGCGGGAAAGTCTTGCACGCAGGTCCCGCTGCGTACGCTGACCTCTGTATTGATTCAGATATGAATATCTGTTGTCTCTATGAACGCGGCGAGAGTAGTGCCTACGAAACGTTGTCGTTTGCAAAGTTTGATTTGGCATGGCTGACGGATGCGGAAGATACGTTGGCGTGATACGATCTTAAGTCTGAGTTAGAAGGATGGAAAAGAAATCTTCTCCAATTTGCCATCCTTTTACGCTTTCACTATGCCAGAAGTTTGATTTGAAAGAAGCAGTATTTCGTGCTAAAATATACAACAACAAAACCGAGAGTCTATATTGAGTCAACTGTTGTTAGTTACTTGGTAGCCAGACCCAGTAGCAATCCAATCTTAGCATCCCGGCAGGAAGCAAGTCGGAGACTGTGGGAAGATTATGCCGATAGGTTTGAGTTTGTCATTTCAGAAATAGTTCGCGCTGAAATCCAGAAAGGTAATCCAACCGCAGCACTGCAACGGCTTGAAATTGTATCGTCGTTGACGATATTAGAAGTTTCGCCCGATGTGGATATGCTTGTGGAAAAACTGCTTGATTCCGGTGCAGTCCCACGAGGTTCTGTATTTGATGCTCAGCATATTGCTATTGCGACGGTACACAACGTTGAGTATTTGGTATCGTGGAATCACAAGCATATTGTAAATGAACGCAAAAGTGAACATATCTACGAGGTTTGCCGAGAGGCAGGATTTCAACCCATAACCATTTGCACGCCTGTAGTATTAATGGAGGACATTCAGATGAAAGAAGCACCAGAAAAACACCCAGAGTACGATCCTGAAACTTACACGGATCCTATCCTCGAAGAGTGCTATCGAATCAAGGCAGAACTGAGTGCGCAATTCAAAACTCTGGATGAATTCTTTGCGTATGTGAGAGCTCTTGAGGAAGAGGGCAAACGCAACGGGGTCAAATATGTACCGTATGATCCATCCAAACGCACCCCTTCAGAAAAATCTGAAAACGATGACTAACTACAGATGGGTACCCCATTTCCTGTTATTTTAATTTAAAAATAAAGAAGACGTTAGGTGTTCAAGGGGACGGAATTGACCAATTGAAATCCTATCTCTGTGCGACCGATACACCACTTGGTGTTTTTGCAAATAGTACTGAGCCCGGCAATTGGGATTTTTTTGGGAATTTAGGGCGGAACCAGTTCAAAGATGTTACAAGTGACCTCGCAGACAGGCGTGGTATACCGATAACCGAAGCAGATCAATTCTTTGCAAGTAGCAAAACGTGTAGTCGTTGTGGACATAAGAAAACAGAGTTGACACTTTCAGATCGCAGCTATCATTGCACCGAGTGCGGTTTAGATATTGACCGTGATTTGAATGCGGCTCTGAATCTCTGTCCTGCTTGACCTCTCACCGTCGCCCCGAGTTGCGAGGAGACGCTAAACGCCTGATGGAGTCCGTGTAAGACCTCAGTTGTGAGCGCAGTGGACGTTGAAGCAGGAAGTAGACACAAAACACAATCTCCTGTAGGTTTTTAGAGGTTCTTGAGGTTTTGATAGGTTCTACACAACGGTTGATTACTCCACCGCGTATCCTGTATAGGGTCGGATGTCCGGTGGACGGAATCCCAAAACAATATGCTCTTTCGGAACCCCATATCGCTCTAATTCGGGTGCGATGCCTTCCGTATTATCGTGTTGAATCCACAACTTTTCATTAATAATATCAATTCGGACAATACAGGCATGGATGCGTTTATGTTTCTGATAGCCTCGCGTCATCCACAAATAGCGATCCGCTTCTTGATCAACAATGATTTCATCTATCATGTCCCCGTAGGTCGGTGGCACTTCCGTGTACTCATCAAGGACGCGTAGTATAATCTGACGGTACTTTTCTATGCGTTCCATTTAACAATGACCTCCTCGGTTCTGCTAAAGATAACCAGTTTGATGTGATTTTTGCGGAGGAGCATCTCCCCCAGTGCCTCCTCAAAAATAGTGGAAAAAATCTCCTCGTGGACAGCAAGGTACAGCGTCCTATCAGGTTCAAGTTCCTCAATAATATTCCGGTAAACAATATATTGACCTAACGCGTTTTCAAGGGCTGCTATGTTAGAAGGACCCACGAAACTTTTGACCTCAACGGCGATTTTTTGGTCTTCTTTTTTAGCTGTCAAAAGCCGTTCTGCTCCCAAACCTACGTACAAGAGATCGTTCCCCCACCTCAAACGAAGCGGATCATCTGTGATCGTCCAACCGTCCTTAATTAATGCGTTTTTCACGGTGTCATGATAAATGTCTTTGGTTGGCATTGGCTGCTTCCTTACATTTTAGCAACGCGCTTGTTTGCTAAATGCTAAACGAGTACGACGAGAACCCCAAACGTCTCTACCGCAGATATTCCTCACCGCGATGCTCCGCGATCCAGGTCTTCAAAGGCACATCTGCATCTGTCGGTTGCCACCAGCCTTTGACATCCACACCGTCACCTAAGAGTTGTCGCCGAATCGGGTCGCATTTATCCAAGAGTTCCGGTGGCATGAGGTTGTAATCCAATCCACGCAACCAGCGATAACTATACCCCATAAACAGAACCTTCCGCGTCACATCGGAGAAATTCCAGCCGCGCGAATGCCACATCCGTCGATCAAACAGCACTGCCGTGCCGCGTTTGACAAGCAGATCCATCGCACCTTCGGGATCACCATCAGGGTCGTTGTCGCTGTTTGGTGGACGGGTATCAAGCTTATGGCTACCCGGAACCAGACGCATCGCACCGTTATCGCGATCGGTAACATCGGTCAGCCAGTAACTAACTTTCAGTGAAAGTCGCGGGTGTGGACGTTCCATCTCCGGTACAGGTCTGCCGCCGTCCTGATGCCAATGCGCGGCTTTGGTAACACGCGGTGTATCCGCCGGTTCTGGCGGATACATGATAAGATGCGAGATATAGAGTTGGATATTCCATCCGAGGATGTCCCAGAGCAGCGGAAAAACCTTCTTATTGTCAAGCAATTCCAGCAATAAGTCGTCCTCAACGACGGTACGGAACTTCGACAACAATTTGTGCGGTGCCAACCCTTTTTTACTACGTTCCTCAGCATCAAGTCGATCCGCAACTTCCTCCAATGCATCCACCATCTCCGTGCTGATAGCGTCCTCAACAATGAGGTACCCCATGTCATTGAAGGCTTTGAGTTGCGCATCAGTAGCACAGTATTCAAGCCAGCTTGTATCTATCATAATCATCTCCAGGTGCTAATTGCGGATTTCAGATTTAATCCGTCCCCATGTTGTTGTGAGTTTCCCTGTGACCTCCACAGCAAACGCGATGCCTTCCTCCATATCCTCTTGAATCTGTTCTTGCGATAGCGCGATATTGAGAATACGGAGCTCATCAAGCGTTCCATTCAACCATACACTCTCATTCGCTTTCTTACCGATCCACACTGAGGCTTCGTTCTCGTTGATGTCGCCTTCTCGTGCGACATCTCCCTCCAATTCACCGTCAAGATAGATGCGAATTTCTGCGCCGTCGTAGACCATAGCAACATGATGCCATGCGTCCAATGTCATCTGGGTCGTGCCTTCAGCAACAGCAGCAGCACCAGGAGCAGTATAGACGAATCCGCGAATTTTACCACCCGGTGTATCGAAACCCCATCCACTTTCAGCAACGGAACCTTTCCTCGCAATCGGCGGATGTCCACCCGGAAATACCGCCGGTTTGAACCACGCCTCGACTGTCAACGCATCACCGCCGGGAAGTAGACTTTCATGATGCGGCACTTCAATAAGACTGCTCGTACCATCAAAGACCAAGGCACCACCTATCTTCCCATCTTCTGTCCATTCGGCATCGGTAATCTCACCATGATTTTCAAACTCGGATAGGTCTGTCGCTTCATCGTTAACCTCTTCGTCAAAGAGGTATAGTAACACAGTCTCCTCTTCAAACGCAGCGAAACTACTCAGACCGAAACAAAACACAAGCGCAAAAACTGTCAGTATTCGAGTCATTTGAAACCCCTCCTTTTTTATTCAGGTCTTACTCGATTCTTCCATGAGACTGGATGTATTGCGCACTCCCAACGAGGTTAGGAATACCTCATCAGCAAAGGTGTTTGCGTTAATTCATTAATCCTCCACCCTCTCAATAATCTCACCCGTTTCACGGTCTCTGAAGATACGTTTCATTCTGCCGTCCGGCATCCGTTCATCTTTGAGGTGCGCATAGCGTTCATCGGCATCTGACGGACTCGCCTGTGCATCGGCGGCCTCCACAGTGCCGCGCCAATCCTCAATTTCAACGGCTTCCCACCGCTTCGATTTCGCAGATTTGTAACAGGCATCAATAACAGCATTCACAACATAACCGTCGTAGAACGTCTCCATCGGTTCGCGTCCTTCGTCGATTGCGTTGAACATATCAAGGAACATATCGCGATAGCCGAGCTCAGCCACTTCATCACCGACAGGGAAAAGCCAACCGGTATCACTTTCCGCCTTTTCAGCGACATAGCCGCCTTGTCCGACAGCCGTGAACATCTCATAACCCGTACGAAGCCAATGATTAAGCCATATCGTCCCTTCACTACCGGAAACCTCATCGCGTAAATCCATACCGCCCCGGAACGCCCATCCGACCTCGAACTGCCCCATCGCACCGCTTTCAAATCGGATAAGCGCGATGCCGTGATCCTCTGCATCAATCGGATGAACGAGCGTATCTGCCCAACACATCACCTCAAGCGGTCTGTTGTTCTTTCCGACGAAGTTTCGGATAATCTCGATACAGTGGCACCCCATATCGACGATAGCACCACCACCTGCCTGCTCCAGATCCCAGAACCAGTCGCTGTGCGGACCGGGATGCGTCTCCCGGGAGCGTACCCATAGGATTTTACCAAGCGCGCCGTTTTGGACCGATTCCAAAGCCTTAAGCGTTTTTGGCGGATACACCAAGTCTTCAAGGTAACCCCCAAAGACACCAGCGTTTTCAACGATGTCCAGCATCGCTTTCGCCTCTTCAGCGGTACGTCCAAGCGGTTTCGTACAGAGGATAGCTTTGCCTGCCGCTGCAGCGAGCTCAACCGCTTTTAAGTGTAGATTGTTCGGCAATCCAATGACAACAGTATCCGTCTCAGGATGGTTGATGGCTTCCGCCAAATCGGTCGTTGCGTGCGGGATATTCCACTCTTCAGCGAACGCGTTCGCGCGTTCCTCGCGTCGAGAGTAGACACTCTGAACGCGGTCTGCACCGCGCTGGTTATGGAGCGTCATCGTGTAAAACATTCCGATAAGCCCGCTCCCGAGCATCGTAACTTTATGGCTCTTCAGTTCTGACATTGTCTCTCCTTCGTTAAGTTGTCAGTTGTCAGGCACTCTCACTGTAAGGCAGCCTTGTGGAGATAACCGACAAAGCAACTGCCACAAGTGGGTAACTGATAACTGAAAGGTTTTTCGCAGAAAAACCGAACTAAAAACTGACAACTATTCCGCTTTGTATCCTGCGATGACACCCCAATCGTTAATCGTCCAACAGTGGTCCTTATCCGTCGCGTGAACACCTTTGAGCGTCGCACCCCCCGGGATATTCGATATTGTCCACGTGTTACCGCCGTCGGTGGTATGTAAAACGGAATTGAAACCGCCGACTGCCCAACCGACCATCGCATCAACAAAGATAATATCGTGGAGATCGTCAAACGATTCGGTTTTCTGCTGATTCCAAGTCGAACCGCCATCGTTCGTGTGCAGAATTAGACCCTCTTGCCCACAAATCCAACCCGTGTTTTCATCTACGAAATGGATACCGAACAGATTGTTATCAAAACCTGCGTCCCGTTTCTCCCAAGTTTCGCCGCCATCGGCGGTATGCAGGAGCGTCCCAAATGAACCGATAACCCAACCTGTTGTCGGTGAAACGAACCAGATATTTTCAAGGTTGTTTCGGGTCTCACCGACGCGTGCGCGTTCTGAACTGCCGACCCAAGTTTCGCCACCATCGGTTGTTTTGAGAATCGTATTCTCCGATCCCGCAATGAAACCGATCGTTTCACTAATCATCTGGATGCCCATCAAATTGGCGCGCATGCCGCCCCGTCGCCCACCACGTCCAGGTGTATCGCTTCTCGCCATTTTCCGTACCCAGGTTTCACCACTGTCTTCCGTCTTCAAGATAGTGCCTCTACCACCAGTGATATACCCAACGTTTTCATCTACGAAATAGATATTATAGAGCGGTGCTGAACCGCCACCACCGAAACCGCCTGGGGGACCACCACCGGGAGGACCGCCTTGTCTCTGTCCTGCCCCCGGCGGACGCATATCGATCTCTTTTTTCTCCCACGTCTTGCCGCCATCCGATGTCACCAACATGAGCCCGCCATCTCCAACAACGAGACCGTTCTGGCTATCCATGAAATAGACATCCTGCAGCATCCCATCAATACCATCACCGCGGAGAATATCGTCCTCCCGCAGGACGGTCCACTCCGCCTCAACAACGGTTGTAAAAGAAAATAGGAGCGCGAAACCAACACACACACCGAAAAAACTGATAACTGTTCTGATCATGATAATCTCCATTTTGTAGTCGTTTTCAGTTTTCAGTTATCAAACAAGAGACTCTCTGAACAACGCTTCGCTTCCTAAAAACTGCGAAGAGCGCGTTATCTCTTACGGAAGACTCTTAACTAAAAACTGTTAACCGATAACTGACAACTATTCTGCCTGAAACGCGTCATAAATCTGTCGTGCTCTTTTTTCAACATCCCTTAGGTAATTTTGACCGATCTGTTCAGTGTAAAGTTCGGTTAAGTCGCCACTCGCCTCACCGAAGGCTTTAGCGAACTTCCGACACTCCGCTTTATCGGAGCCGGAGGCATACGCCTTCGTTTTCGCATCCGTGCCAGACTTTCGGACTTCAACAAACTTATCACGAAACACCAAGTAACTCCCATCACCGACAAATCGGACATCCTCAAGCGTTGTGAAATCGAGATCCGGTAGCGCGTCCGCAAGGATCGCGCGGGCCTGACCCATATCTATTTCGCCATCCCGGAGCGCAATCGCGATGCCGAGGAAAAATAGGTCATTCTTATCACGCTTTGCTTCACCTTCCAATTTCGCTGCACGGAGTTTCTCAGGGTTCGGTTCAGACTCGTTATAATAGGTGATGTCCTCCCTGACATCACACGTTGCGGTGATTTGACTCTCCGTAAAAACGGTGGTGAGATAGTCAGAAAGCGATATATTTGCCTGTTTGCAGTGTGCCGCGAGTGCAGTGACGAGCACCATAGACTCACCTGCGGATTTCTCACGCATAGCGATGGCAGTACGTCTACCTTGGCTCTGGATGAGTTCTTCAGGACCCGTAATCATTCCGCCGCTCTCTTCGCCTGCGAAGATGAGTCGCGGCTGCACACCGAGTGATATCGTCTCACCGTAGACATCTTGGACAACGACGGGCGCGTCTGGCGCATCCGCGAGCTGCCGTTCAATTTTCTTCATAATCGCGGCGATCTCTTTGAAACCGACTGGCACGTTAATAACGTCAACCCCATTCGCTGCGCCCCACTGATCCCAAGCGAGTGCGGAAGGCGTTGTCTTAATCATAAACCGCGGATGATTTTCCCAAAGTCCAGCGGCTTTCAGCTGCTTGGCATAGAAATCCATCAACATAAGAAATGCTTGATTCGGCGTGTAAATCGTCAAGAGCCGGTTATCACCGATATCCAGAAAATCGACCCCGAGGTGCCCCAATGTTTCTGCCCGCGACGCATCCTCTATTTCACAAACGATAAGCCGATCGCCATCCGGATCGGTCGCTTCAATGATAGTTCCAACCGGTTGCGCTTTGAGTTTTGTCGCATAGTCTACCGATCGGACGACATCAAGGATACTGAAATCGCAGCCGAGATCGTAGAATTCAGCCGCCCCGGTTTTCGGGTTCCGATCAAGTTTCCCAATGTTGTGATACAGCGGGTCCGCCTCAACGTGGAGCCAACGGACAGAGTTCGCAATCCCCAGTCGTTCAAAGATCGCACGCATCGGACGATACATACACCCGCCAACACAATCAACAACGATTGCTGGTTTCGCTTCGCGAATGAGATTGATATTGGCAGCCGTAGCGACACCGCTCTTGAGATAGCCGACATAGAGTTGGACACCGTCGTGGAGTTCATCAAGCCGTTCAAAATCGATGTGTGCATCATCGGCGGTGCTGAACTGAATCGTGTACCCTTCCGTTTCAGCAGTTTTGAGAATCTCTTCAATCTTGTTGACGAACCGCATGGACTCTTCTGGCAGGTATTGACTTCCCTGGTTATTGAGGTCTTTCGTTGCGTTTTTGGTGCTCACAGAATGGCTTGATGTGACATGCTCACCACCGTCTAAGTCAAGCATGAAGATCAGGAACGATGCCATCCAAATCGGTAGTGTACCAAATGCTTGCGGTACATAAGTGCGAATTCCTTGTGCAGCTTGGATCCGAGCGATATATTCAACATATTTCTGTGAGTTGTAACGCACTTCACATCCTGCAAGTTTCTCAACCAATCTTCCATTCGCGGTTTCCTTAGCGACAAGACTTTTCCCGAGCGTTGCTAAGATAATCCCAACCTGATTAATCGGAAACCGGGTGTCCCACGGGTATAAGATATTCTGCGGACCCCGGATGCCAGCCGTTGAGACCTGCGCCTCTTTCGCATAGTTCCGAAACCATTCCCAGAGGTTCAAACGTTCAATCAGTTCTTTATCGAGGTGAAATGTGAATGCCTCTGACTCGTCTTGCGGAAAAAGGGGTGTTTTAATGGAATCGGGTGTGTTCTCGTCAACAACTGCGAAGAGTTGTTGCTCAGTGCGGTCCCGTCTATGGCGGTAGCTTTCGTCAACTGTGATAATCATTTTTTTAATTTACCTTGCGGAGAAGTAGCGGGCATTAACGCTATTATATCCATTTCTGAAATCCGCCTGCGCCGTTGTTGCAGGCTACTGTTTTTGAATTTTTTAGGACTTACGCATATCGCTCTTTTGTACCACAATCTGTTAGATTGTGACACCAGAACGCTGTGTTTTCAGAAGAATTTCATCTAACAGAGCCACCTATAGCCAAAAGTGCGTAAGTCCTATTTTTAAAGTATGAACATGTTATCACATTTCCATATTTTTTTCAAATCCGATTTTGGTGTTACAAACCGCTCCAACAAGAAAAAGAACACCCGTCTTATCTTTCTCTTCCAGATATGAGCAGATCAAACGAATTGCTCTGCCATCCGCCGTCCATGACGATGTTGTCCTTCGTTTCACGCAAACGATCAACCATACGCGCCTTCATCCGGCGAAGCACATGCTTATAACCGAGTTGGTTTGCTACGTTGTGGAGTTCATGCGGGTCGCTCTTCATATCGTAGAGTTCGTCCTCGCTGTACGGGTTGTAGACGTACTTCCACGAATCCGTCCGCACCATCCTGACAGAGGCGAGTGTCGGTTCATACCCATGAAATTCAGCGAACACGTCATCTGGCCAATCCTCGACAGCTTCACCGCGTAAGAGCGGCACAATGGATCTACCGTCAAGATTATCAGGAGTTTCGGCACCACCGAGTTCCAAGAACGTAGGCATGAGGTCTACAAGGTTCACAAATTCATCACACGTCGTTCCGGGTGATACCCCGCCGGGCCATCGGATGACGAGTGGGATGTGGTGCGTCTCCTCGTACATGTGAAAACCCTTATTGAAAAGCCGATGGCTACCGAGCATATCACCATGGTCGGTTGAAAAGATGACAACAGTATTCTCTGACATACCGTTTGCTTCAAGGCAGTCGAGAATGCGTCGCACCTGATCGTCAATGAAGGTGCAGAATCCCCAATACGCAGCGATAACCTTCTGCCAATCGGGCCAAGTGAGGTGGCTGGCGTTCCACCGGAGCATCTCCTTCTGCTGGATAAGCGGTTTGTTGATGAACTGCTCGTCGAAGTTGCCCCAGCGTTCAACGGTGCTCGGATCGTACATTGTGTCGTAAGGTGCTGGCACAGCATACGGAAAATGCGGTCCGAAGAAATTCGCCGCAATCATAAAGGGTTGCTCGGCATCCGAATAGCCGTTGATGCGTTCGATCGTTTTATCCGCAGTCCACGCCTCCATCGTCCGTTCGACGGGGAGCGGAAGCCTGCCGTAGAAGGGTGCATCACCACCCCATTCAAAAGGTTGGACAGCATCCCTATCAATTCGGAAGTCAATCCCGTCATCACGGAGCCACTGATGCCATTCGCTATACGGGTGCCATTTGTCATACCCCCAGAATTCAGTGTCACCCTGTTTAGCGAGATGCCATTTACCGATGCAACCGACCCGATAGCCTGCTGCACTCAAGAGTTTCGGATAGGCGGGTTTGTCGAGGATCTGGTTTGCAAACACGCCGTTAAAGTTCCCCATATTCGACAGCTGCCCGTGGTTGTGTGGATAGAGTCCGGTGAGCAGAGAGCCACGTGCAGGAGAACAGAGCGCGATCGGCGTATAGGCATTCGTGAACCGCATACCTGTCGCAGCGATCTCGTCAACAGCCGGCGTTCTGCAAATCGGCGCACCGTTGCAACCAAGTGAATCAAAACGTTGCTGGTCAGTCAGAAGAAAGAGGATATTGGGTTGTTGTGCCATATTACTCCTTTTCGCAAAATCTGTGAGTCTTGAAATATTGTTGATGAGATTGGTTCTCTTGGAATCTATACCTCAGAGTGCCTGGTGGTTGTCGTCTCCAAAGATGGTGCGATTTCCGATGTTTATACCTTATTTATAATTACCTTTCTAAATGTTAGAGATACCCGTCGGTTTCTGTCACGCCTCTCTCCTTCCCATTCGTCCCATTTTCTAGCTGCAATACTGTGCAACCATCCATATCTCGCTTCACCTCTCAGAACAACAAGACTTCTTGGCTCAAGCCAGACAGGTATTTTTTGGGTTTTGTCTAATTTGTTTGTGAAATTCATGATGCAACCGGAACCCAAACTTAAAGAGATGATTGTATCCTTGAAACAGGGTTCACAATCAATATGTGCTGAAATCCCTTGCCCAGGAAGGTATTCATTGACAATCACCTGATCCGCTGCTTCCGGCATGTATTTATCTTGATGCAATTTTTTGCTTAGGTTCTTCAACCATTCTGGCAACTCACCAACACGCATGCTCATATCCACCTTACGCGCCCTATAGTTATACTTGAATCCGTAATGCTGAACGCGACGCTTTAAGTCGTCAAGCCAAAGTTCGTTGTCAACATGTGCTAATAACGCACCATGTTCATCCGCTGTGATATAATTTTTTATATACAGCAATCCCGGAGCTTCTTCAATCCATACCTCTTCTTTTTCTCTTTTTTCTCCAAGAAATGACTGAGGTAATTGCTTATTTGGTTCTGGTAGTTCCAGATTCAATTCGAGTTGTTCTGCCTGTTCTACCATGGTTAGACTCCTTTGAAAAATTACCAATTGCAAAGCATATCATGGGATACTTTAGTAGAATGCCATCCACCAAGCATTAATCTTAGGACTTACGCATGCTTCTCTTTTGTAGCATAGACTGTTAGTCTGTGCCCCAAGAACGCTGTGTTTTCCGAGAAATATCCCCGAAAAAAACTGGCTATCGTCAAAATTGCGTAAGTCCTGTAATATATGGCATTTTCAGTCTCTTTCAATAAAGACAGGTTGTTTTTGGAACCGCGCACAATCTGCCAAGCGGGATCCGAAAGAATAAAATGATCCCTTGTAGACTACTTAAATCAGTGTGTAGGGTATTAAGTGGGTTCGGAGACGATAGCGATATTCTTCGGTCCTTTGAAACCGAGTTCAATTCGTTCAAATCGGATTGAATGTTCTCGGTAGAAGTCCTCAATTGCCTCTAATAACGCATACTGCCCACGACGTTGCTCGTCCCAGAAGTTACAGCACGGGACTATCACAGCAGGACGGACGAGGGCTGCCTCTCCCAATTGACGCAACGCACCATCCGGATGGAGTCCGACTAACAAATCATAATAATCCGCCATCTCCGGTTCAAATTGCTCCGGTCGGTGCTCGATCCCTTTAAGCACCGTGCGGCGCGGGTCAATGAGTTCACATTCAAAGTTCTTCTTTTTTCTAAGCAGACGCGTCAGTATCCCTTTGCCGCCAGCGACATCAGCGATGCTGTGGATTGTCCTGCCGTATTGTGAAGCGATGAAATCTGCGACGACTTCAAACCGTCGCGGATCACCGTGTACCAGGTGTTGTCTTCTGCTCATTTTAGGTTCTCCGGGTTCAACCCTTCCAGTGCGGGATGGACGAAGCGACCGTTCTTTCTAACAAGTGTTCCGTCGAAGAACATCTCTCCACCGCCGTGTTCCGGTGTCTGGATCATCACCATATCCCAATGTACAGCCGAACGATTTCCGTTATCTGCTTCCTCATAAGCCTGACCGGGGGTGAAGTGAAAAGAACCTGCGATCTTCTCATCGAACAGGATATCCAACATCGGATCTGTGATGTACGGGTTGAACGCAATCGCAAACTCGCCGATATAACGCGCACCTTCGTCGGTATCAAGGATGGCGTTCAGCCTTTCGGTGTTATTCGCCGATGCCGCAACAACTTTACCCTCTTCAAAACGGAGTCGGATGCCTGTAAAGGTTGTGCCTTGATAGATTGTCGGTGTATTGAAATGGATCGTGCCATTGACAGAATCCCGTACGGGTGAGGTGAAGCATTCGCCATCAGGTATATTATATTCACCGGCACACGGAATCACTGGGATGTCCTTGATGCTGAACCGCAAATCGGTACCCTCACCAACGATACGGACTTCATCGGTTTCCTCCATCATGGATTTCAGCGGAATCATCGCCTGTTCCATTCGGCTGTAGTCGAGCGTGCAAACGTCGAAATAGTAGTCCTCAAACGCCTCCGTACTCATCTTTGCCTGCTGCGCCATCGCCGGATGGGGCCACCGTAGCACAACCCATTTTGTCCGTGGCACGCGGATATCGTTGAGCGGACGCGACCAATACTTTTGATAACGCTGGATCGCTTCCGACGGGACATCAGACATCTCTGTGATATTATGACTCCCACGAATCCCGATATACGCCTGTACCTTTTTCATCCGATATATCTCGTATTCACCCATCAGCTGTATACCGGCATCGTCGCCACCGAGGATAATTTCACGGTGGATACGGTTCTGCTTGAGTTCAACAAGCGGAATACCACCCGCTTTCCGCACGGCGCGGATCAGCGCAATGACCATCTCCTGTGGGATGTCAATGCCTTCGATAAGCACAAATTCATCGGGTTGAACCTTCGTAGAATGGTTCGTAAGTACATTTGCAAGTTTATCAAGTCGTGGGTCGTGCATAGCCACCTCAGTTAATAGTACTTGTCTGATTTGAGAAGTTTTCCTGTATACGATCAGCGAACGATGCCCACCACGCCTCATCTGCGTTGGCTCGCAGGATATGCGTATTGCGCGGTGCGTCATTCGCGCCTAAACCTTTTTCGATGATCTGTGTCTCAGTATCTCGTTCGAGTAAAACAGCGATTGGATGTTCCAGACGTTCAGGAGAACGAATCGCAAGAATACTGACAATCTCAGCGACTTGCAAATTTAAAAGAAAATCGATGTTCCAGAACAATGTTTTACCGCTTTTGGGTAGAGGGTCCCGAGGCCCCAAACCGCATTCGGCGAACCGATTTATCATATCTTCTCGGATAATGTGTGGCGGCTTATCTCCACTTCGCGTTGCGTGCCGGACAAGTCGCCGCGCCAGCGAAGTTGAGCCCTTCTCCGATAAGGCAGAACCGACATACGTATAGTCGCCAGCAGGCAGTGAAATCAGTTTGCCTTTCTTGAATCGACCGAATTGCAGTGTAGTGTTCTCTTTAAGGCGAATTCGCAAAACGTATGTGCCAGCCTGCGCATCACCGCCGACGATATGGATACGCGAAATTTCCATAAACCCAACCTATAAACTATATTTCTGTCAGTTCTGGGACATGTTCATCTTCATATTTTCAGTAAAAGTGGCAGGCACTGCTGTGTGTCATCGCGAAGCGATACACGGAGGTGTCTGTTATTTTACGACGCATCAGACAGGGAGGCTCCGCTACCGAGCGCATTCAATTTTCAAGGTTCAAGAGGGCATGTGTAAACTCATCAATGCTTGATGCTTGCGCGGCAACACGATGTAACTGATCCAGACGTTGTAGATCGTCAACGGCACCCAGAAAAGGCTTTAGCTTTTCTGCGACATCCGTTTGAAATCGGACATCTAACACTGTGAGTATTGCTTCAACTGCGTACTGTTTTTTACCTTGTTCGATGCCTTGTTCGATGCCTTGTTCGATGCCTTGTTCGATGCCTTGTTCGATGCCTTGTTCGATGCCTTGTTCGATGCCTTGTTGTAGGATATATCGGTAAGTCGATGATTCTAACATAGGTCCCTCCATTAGATGTTGAATGTCGGCAGGGTCAACGATTAAACCACTCAAAACCCATTGCCATAATAATAAATCCTTCTGAAGCTCTGGTTCCAACGATAGTGCGCGCGTGATTTGATGACACTCCTCAACCCATTCAACCGCTGATACCCCTGCCCGTGGTCGCATCAACGGAGCAAATGCCATTAAGGAAGTCTGACCCGTCTCAAAAATGGACTGACCCTCAAGTTCACTGAGGCGGATCACTTGATACTCTATCTCAATCTTGTGTCCCGGAAACGCTTGGGTATACCTACCCGGGTCATTCCGACCTGCATCCGGGCTCAAATAGATGATGTAAGACAAAATTGGCAAACCGTATCTTTCAAAGCATCGCCCGAAATAGCCAACCTTGCGTTGGAGTATCTCTGTCCTCGCCTCCCTGCTGACTTGGAACTCAATGTGTACTAAAACTTCTTGCGCTTCAACGAGTGTCTTCGCCAAAACGTCCATACGGCGTATTTCAACGGTGGGCAGTTCAGTCTCAAGCTGCTCAAGGAACTTCAGTCCTGGGATTTTGGTCAGGGCGCGCAATAAATCTTCTGTGAACGTTCCAAAGATATGTTTGCTGACAATATCGTAACGGTTGTGCGGTAATTCCTCAAGGAATCGGTTTAAGATATCTTCCATATTCAGATTATACCGCTATTTGTTGATGAATGTCAACTTTTTTAGAATTTGGGTATTGAAACAAAAGGGAAAATCTATTAGAATTGGACTTGGACAGAGCTGGAAAGACAAACCCACGCTGGAAAAAAAATCAAAGGACTCATAATGAAAGCACGTCTATTCTCCGTCGGATATATCACGGTCATTGTATTGCTCATAATACATCTTCTACCTGTCTGGGGGTTCAAGTATTTTCCAACCCAAGACGGCGCAAGCCATATCTACAATGCTTATGTCCTGAAGGAATACCATCAGCACGAAAACTACCGGTTGCGTGAAGTCTATAAACGAAATGCGACTCTATTCCCGAACTGGACCTCACACGTCCTTCTCGCAGCACTGTTGTACATCTTTCCACCGCTCGTCTGCGAAAAGATAGTGCTGACGCTCTGTATTGGTCTCCTACCGCTCTCGCTTTTCTATTTTCTCAACGGGATCGAAAAAAGAAACACGGTCTTCGGACTACTTGGGTTCATCTACGCCTACAACTACCTGCTGCACATGGGGTTCTATAACTTTGTCCTCAGCATATCCCTGTTTTTCTTTGCTCTCGGATATTGGTGGCGCGTGAAGGATAAACTCCGGTTAACTAACATGATCGTCTTATATATTTTGCTGCTGGCGACCTACTTCACGCACTACCACTCCTACGCCTTGCTGATCGTATCGTTGACGTTCTTCGCTCTCTACACACCCGCTTATAGCATCCTACATGAAATATTCGGGCATAGGGAGCCATCACAACCGTTGATGCTCCGCTTCAAAGAGAACGCTATGAAATTCAAATCGACACTCATTTTCCTCGTCGGACTTATACCGGCTTATTTCATCTTGTTCGCCTACTACTTTTATCTCTCCAGCACGCACGGAACCGATGGCGATCATAAGGGATTTGAATGGTTAAATGACTATTTCTTTTCCATGAAATCTTTGGTCTCTTTTCGGGATGACCATGTGCTTATCGGGCGGGTGCTATTAGTCTTTTTTGCCATCGCCTTGGGACTCACCGTCATCAACAGAATTCGGCAGTACTATCAATTCCGTGAATCAGAGGCATGGAAAGAAACAGGTGAACGGCTTTGGACACGCGCTGTGAGCCAAATGGATGCGTTTCTGCTCATGGCAATCCTTATCACGATTATGTATTTCATAGCACCGTGGTCCGGCTACAGCGGCGGTTGGATAAATGACCGGTTTCACCTATACATATTCCTCGTGTTGCTTCCCTTCTTCGCAATCAATGGACATCGGCACATAAACTACGCAGTGGCGGGAGTCATCATTGTTCTCTCCTTATGGCATCTTGGCTACAACGTCCACACTTACGCCATGCTCAATCGAGACATCGCCAACGCACTCTCATTGGAAGGCATGGAGGAGGCGGATACGATTCTCATGAGTATACCCGGGGAATGGGGCGGCTCCTCAGATGCACTCGGTTTTGAACCGAAATACGTTGAACCGTTTGGGCATATTGAGTGCTTGCTGGCAACAAACAAAGGAATCGCTTACCTCGACAACTACGAGGCGGATACGGATCATTTCCCGCTGCGCTACAAACAGAACGATATGCCCGCCGATTTCGTTATCGTCTGGCGGACAGCGTATAACGATGTCGCCGGTTTGGAGGAAGAATACGAACGCATTGACGCCAACGACTACAACCGGCTTTATCGCCGCAAGCGCGCAGCACCGGACCCTGAAATGTGGGATGGTGGAACTGTCGTCGCCTTTGATCTCCAACCGGAGGACGGACAGACGGCAACAGGACATACCGCTGTCCATGCAGATACGGTCTATACGGATGGTCAATACGGTTGGTTGACGGCATCGGAGCGGGACGACTTTGAAAAAGGATCTGAAGTTTCACAGCTCTACGCGGATAGCATTTGGGGAGCAGAAGATGGGGTTTTCCGAGTCGCACTTCCCAACGGGACGTACGAAGTGACATGCTATTTCAGCGCGAACGAGTCTGAACCGTTAGAGATAAATCTAATTGCGGGGGGTGAGAAGCAGATCCAAGGATTGCGAATTCCTGTCGGAAATGAGACGATTGAAAGACGCTACAATATCACGATTACCGATGAACACTTGACACAGGTGATATATACTCTTGAAAAAGGAGAACATAAAAGGTGGGGTTGGAGTGGCTTCACCATCCAATCGACCAACGGCGGACCGAATTTTCGTTTTTCTGAGGAAACCGAGTAATTACGTTTCCGCTAAACTACGGTTCTTGAATAGGGATGCGTAATTATCCCAGTATTGTCGCGGTCTTGCTGTTTTCATAGTTCTGGATCGTTAGATTTCGTCTAACAATCACGATTCCAGCCATATCACCTTCTAATTCGCGATGAATTTGGAAGCCAGTTGGATGATTGTTGAGATAAGCAAGGATACCTGTCGTTTCACCGCTTCGGATGCGCTCGGTCTTCCACGCACGGTTTACTGCTGCAGTTCTCGTAGACCAATCTTCATCATCCGCCCCGACCCAATGAAAATAGCAGCAGTAGCACGAAGCCCCGTCGGGGTTGTCGGCGAACGCGTCTCCATCAAAGTAGTCAAGAAAATCGTCAACACGGTCTGGTGTAAGTTCACGGAGTTCAAGGTTCGCCAAGTCTATCTTATTTCGCACATCTTCTAACCTCCGAAAAACGTGTTACTATGCTGTCTGTGCAAGGGACCAGCACTTGGCCATTCTCTTAAGCTCAGGCAAATACTCGGGCCAATCATGTAAGGTTGCTGGGTCAAAATCAGCTCCATTCGGCCATACTAATGTATGGATTTTTGGATCGATCCGAACTTCGTTGAATAAAGAACTATCACGGAGTGGACCGAATAATTCTCCCTCTAATATAGGCTGGAAATCTATGACTTGCTCTGTATCGTCATCAAAACAGACGCGAAGCGTATAAGGGGCCTGTATTTTAAAAAAAACTACGCGATATATTGGATGACTCATACCGCCCTCCTTTATTGAAGCGGATCAATTCTGAATGGCATTCGCCCCGATTGTAATCGTTGCCAATCTGTGAGCAATTCTCTCTGATGCAACTCCGCCCAAGCCTCAACCAACCGATGCTGTCGCCTGGGAAGTTGGCCAGCAATCAATTCAATCCTGTCAACGGCGTCAATACCAACGCTCTCTTGGTATTGACCCCTCTCCCAGCTAAAGCAGGGAGATTCCTCCCTGTTGGTTCTTTCAGTTGGGCAAAGTAACTGCCTTATGCAGATTTACTTTGTAAGCACCTCTTTCTACCTCTTTGGGTAGATCCCCGAATCTAAGTTCGGGTAACACATGTTACATCATGCGGAGCGGGTCATGTGGCTCGCTACGGAAAACTCCTTGAACCTATCGGAGCCTACCGATACTTCCGGCTGGTATATCCAGCTTCAGAATTGGATATGTATAGCTTGGACACCCTATCTTTCAAGGTTTTTGTTGTGTCGTAAATGGCTCATATCCTTTTTATGTAGGGCTTGAGTCACCTACAATCTACACTACCCATTGCAAGGGGTGGCTGGGATCAATGGCAAGGTTGCCAAAGTGCAATATCCCAACCTGTAGATACATATATTTTATATCAACCCGAAAATTAAATCAACTAAATTTTTTAGACATTTTCTACATCTCCAGCCTAAAGGCATGGAGTTTTGAAAATGAAGAGAATGATAAGCGTGAAAGTGAGGCCGATGATGAGGTGCTCGAGGCTCCACATACATTATAATACCAAAAAATCGACAAATCTCAGGCATTCAAATTCCCTTTTAAGCGTATTGCCCATATCCCCAACTATAGCCTATCACAATTTAGGACAGATATCAAGTTCCAGCGCATCGCCTACAGGCACATAACCGATTTTGGTGTAGATACTATTGGAAGTCGGATTTGACAAATCGGTGTACAGGCTGCAAAACGAATAGCCATCCGAGAGCAGTTTTTTCGTCAACGACAAAACACATGAAGTCGCATATCCTTTACCACGGTACTCAGGTGGCGTGTACACGAGACCAATCGTTGTACCATTTCGCATTGGACGCGATACACCAGCGATTGACACCGGGCCCTCGTTATCCCATACATACAATTCCTGATCCTTAATAAGTTTTTCGGCACGACGCTTAGCACTTTCAAGACTGACAGATTCACCTATCACTTCCGAGAGACCGACGATCCATCGCGCCATCAGTGAGTGGTCATCGATATCCGCGAAACGCATCTCTCCGGATGAAAGTGGCAGATTCGCGACGGTTCTCGCCTCAAATACACGCATGCGCTTGTTCAATTTGGTTGATACACCAGCCTTGCCTTCAACCCAACAATCAGAAAACGTTTGGACTTCTATTGCCGGACCAACAATCCCCGGTATTTGAACATCAATTCCACATAGATAATCCACAAGGCAAGCGACAGCGGACCGGATATCCGTGTCAATCCTGCTCAAAATGATTTTCTTAGGCGGTGTCATGACTGCAACACCGACCACCCGTCCTTGCTCCAAAACGCTTAAGAGAATGGGAAACTCAGAGGTGTAATAGTACGGGTCTTCAGCGAGTCTATACGCCAAACCGATAGGCAGATTATTTTCGCTCTCATTCTGTTCCAAATAGGCACCCGAAAGTGAAATCAGCTCGCTCGCGTGGTTATGAGCTATTATTTCGACCATTTTTTATTTCCCCCCGAACATGAAAACACACCGTTGGCGCGATCGTCGTGCAGCATTTGAGGCATCATCTCTCCAATACATCAAGACAAGCTTTCAAGCGGCGATCATGATCGGCAAATTGTTTTAGCCACTCAACGACTGTTTTGCCATCCGCAAGTCTGGCTCGCAAATCCGCGCCATGTTCCACCAAATACCGCGTCGTTTCTACATGTCCATGACCGGCTGCACAGTAGAGCGGAAAATGCGCGTGATCTGATGTTACATTGACATCTGCACCGCTACCGACCAACTGTTCCACGATTTCTAAATCACCGTTTCGAGCAGCATGATGTAAGGCTGTATCGCCACGGGCGTAACGCTCTTGAACTAACTTTGGGTTGTCGCGGAGCATCGCGTTGACACGCTGCACATTGGCTAAAAAAACGGCGTATATAAACTGGCGCGCGACTTCGCTTGACGGTTTGGCATGTGCATCCAAACCCCCGTACGCAATGAGTAACGATACAACATCCTTATTATCTGGTACTTCTCCAGCGTAGTGAATCGCGTAACCATCATGCACCGCCAGATCAGCACCACAGTCTATTAGATATTTAACAACATCATAATGCCGTCTTAATCCGGCATGAAATATAGGCCGCCACTCGTGTTTGTCGTCTTGGTTGACCAGACAGGGGTCCTGTTCAACGATTTTTTTTATGGCATCCAGGTCCCCGTTGGCTGCCGCGTCATGAATTGAACTGAGTTTCATATTTATTCTCCAATATGTTAGGTTAATTGTGTTTTCAAAACGTGAGTTCGACATACAGATTCATCTCCCACGCAACCGAATCCGCGCGTTAATCTAACGGGTGACAAATTACTTTCTTAAGCATTTGCCCGAGTTCTACGCGCCCTTAGCGTCAGTAAAATCTGAAAACATTAGGACTTACGCATATCGCTCTTTTGTACCACAATCTGTTAGATTGTGACACCAGAACGCTGTGTTTTCAGAAGAATTTCATCTAACAGAGCCACCTATAGCCAAAAGTGCGTAAGTCCTAAACATGTAGAGAACCTTCTTTCGTTGTGTTTTACCGCGCCGAACCTATTCCCTTACTTTAGGATTACATTATATATGATAACACATTTAATTTAGAAATGCAAATTAATTTATGAAAATAGCAGTAAGAAAATCCCGCCAAAGCACATCAGTCGAGCGCATTCACAACAGCATCACCGACCTGTGAGGTCGTGGCTTGACCACCGAGGTCGGATGGTAGTGTTTTGCCTGCCTCGACAACCTTTAGGACGGCTGCATCTATCGTTTCTGCCGCTTCCACCTCACCACTGAAACGCAACATCATCGCACCAGAGATAATTGTTGCCAGCGGATTCGCGATGCCTTTCCCCATGATGTCCGGTGCGCTCCCGTGAACCGGCTCAAACATCGACGGGAACCGACGTTGCGGGTCAATATTGCCGCTCGGAGCCAACCCCATACTCCCCGTAATAATCGCACCGATGTCCGTGAGGATATCCCCAAACAGGTTGCTGGCGACGACCACATCAAAATCCTCTGGCCTCCGCACGAAATCCATACATGCTGCGTCCACCAGCAACGATTCTGTCTCTATGTCCGGATACTTTTCAGCGATCCGCCCGAAGGCTGTATCCCATACAATCATGCCGTAGCCTTGCGCGTTCGACTTGGTGATCGAAGTGACTTTGCGCTTCTTATCGCGTGCGCGAGCCTGTTCAAAGGCATAAGTGATAATGCGTTCACAGCCGCGGCGAGTGAATACGCCGACCTGCACGCCGACTTCCTCAGGGAACCCTTGGTACTGAAACCCACCGACATTCGCATACTCCCCTTCTGTGTTCTCTCTTATCACTACCAGATCAATGTCCCAAGCCTTTTTGTCCTTAAGCGGTGTGCTAATACCCGGATAGAGGACACTCGGTCGCTCACAGACGTACTGATCGAACCTACGTCGAATCGGCAGCAGAAGTCCATTGAGCGCAATGTGATCTTGGATGTCGGGGTGTCCGACTGCACCAAGATAAATCTGGTCAAACGCCGCAAGCGTATCCAAGGCATCTGCTGGCATCATCTGCCCATGCTCGAAATAGTAGTCTGAACCCCAAGGGAACTCCACAAAGTCCCATTTGATGTCATACCTATCGGCGATAGCGTTGAGGACTTTGATGCCCTCCTCTATCACTTCAATTCCGATTCCGTCTCCTCGAATTACCGCAATCTTGTATTCAGCCATATTTTCCTTTCTAAAATTCCTTACTTAATGTGAGTTCAATTTGAGGGAAGGGAAATCCGCCCCTTATTTTTACCTTTTTCCGATTTCGATCAGCGTGCTACTTACATTTCGATCCTCACAAACTAAGCCTTCTGGATTTCCCTTAAAGTTTAATCCTAATTGATAGCAATTGTCAAGTCCTATTGTCAGGGCCATTCAATTGTACCTATTCCCTTTATATATATGGATACGTCTTCCTCTGTAGGAGCGAGCTGCGCTCGCGATCTTTCCTAAGAACGGGCACATATGTAAAGCAAAACCATGATCCAAATCGTACAATTGAATACC
>JAJDXV010000156.1 GCA_022823085.1 Candidatus Poribacteria bacterium | reverse complement strand
ACGCTCCGGTCAGAGGCAGAAGCTTGGCAGAAGCATCGCAATCAGACGGCGAACAAGGTGGATTGGCGTTGGACCACGAAGGACGCACGCATCAAACTAAAAAGACTATACCCACAAAATCAAAGCGGATAGACTACTAGGGGCGCATCATTGGACATCGCTTCGCGTACTTTTTCAAACGTTTTTGTCATCCCGCGCGTGTAATAGGCTTTTGCCTCATCTTTAGATCCGCCGAAGCGAGCAGTATGTTGAATCAATTCTCGTCCCTTTGGTACGACCGAATCGGTAGTTTGTGGACCAAGTACTTCAGGAACAATCCCATTTCTTTTATTCCAAACGAAGAAAAAATCTGAAGTATCTGCGTAAGGAATTGCGTCATAGTACGGTGGATCTGTCACAATTAAATCTATGCTAGACGGTAACGTCATCTCAAGAATATCCGCGCAATTGACCAAGGGTAAAGGATCACCAATATGTGGCCAGTAGAATAAGCGTGACAGCACTCTACTTTGCATCGTTTGGTGACTGTGATATGAACTAGCGGATTTACCGATTACGTTCGTCTCAACATAATCCCAAGTAATTGGAATCCTCGCAGCAACAAACAAATGGCCAACCCCCTCGCTCTTTGGTTGCCAAGTTGCACAGGTACAATTGTAGTCAGCGACTTTGTTAATTAGAAGTGAAAGGTATGCTGATACTGCCTCTTTCCATTCGTGTGAATATCCAAAATTCTTCATTTCAGTCTGTGCTAATCGCGTCCACTTCACAAAAGTCATCAAGGAGAGCAATTCCCGGTTGGTGAATAACTGGGACCATTTTTTGAAGCCGTAAAGTGGTACTGAAAATGCTCTTCCAGCCCCAGATGTGTCACTTTTGGGTAATTCTTCGTCGGGCATCCCGTGTGGAATTTCATCAGCAATTTCTTTTAGGACTTCTGCCGGTATTTCCGCTGCATCAAATTCCCTTTGTGTGGGCGGACGGTACTCCTTACCGTATTCTTCTTGGTAAACAACCGCCGTTATTTGTGCTTTGAGTTTTTTTTCATGACCACACCGTTTAATGTAATCGTTGGGTTGTTGTGAGCCGCAAAACGGACAGATAGCATTTGAACCTGTCATCGTAGGGTCGCCAACATCCGTTGTCTTTTTCGGGGCAATAACCTCAAAGCGGGCCTGTTTTGTTTTAGGATCTGGACAGAGTTTGAGGGCACGCTTGCTGTTGATGACAACTTTTGTTTGGTTTCTTGTTTTTTTGAGGCGAAGGAAGTCGGGGCGGTTCCGATTTTCGGGGGTATCCTTAAGGGTTTTCTCCGTTTTCTTACAAACCCATAAGGTCTTGAGCAATGGGATCGTTCCACCGCAATCTTTTCGATCTTGACACGGAATGGTTCGTGCCCAGAGATAGGCAACTGTTGGCTTGTCATCAATAGCAGGATAGTATTGCACAAGTTCTTTTTGAGCGTTTTCCAAAACCCACTGTCCCCACAAATGAACGTGATCGGTGAGATCCCCGTTTTTCAGATCGGGCTTTTCATCAAGATTGAGATCGGGAAGTGGTGTGGTTTTTCCTGCCAACCGTTGCGGATATTCAAGTGTACATTTGAGGATAAACCATGCCACCGGGTTATAGTCGTTTGCGGTGACTTCACAGCCGAGGCGCATCGCTTCCAGTGGAATCGCACCTCCACCGGCAAACATGTCCAACACTTTGGGCGGGACTCCATTGTATGCTATTTGGATAAGTTCTCTGGCGATTCGGAGTTTGTTCACCCAACGTCCCTTTGTATCTTTTGCGTCCCAATCGCCGTGTCCGTTTTCGTCCCCCCACCGCGTTAGCGAAGCGATCAGGGTGTTACAGAGATAATCACGCTGTTTTTCAGGTAAAGGCGACCCAGAAAGGCGTGTGTATTCCGCCTTCATTTTTTCAGGGGCATCCGCAGGATCTGGAAGTAATGTTGCCAATATTACAGCCCTACAAACAGCAATAGGGCGTCTCGCCGGCCAGTAATGTAGGCTATTCGGTTTTCCTTGGGTAATGTATTGTTCATGTTTTGAATCTGTAGAAACCTTTTTGAGCGGAAAAGCTTCCTCAATGAGTCTACGTGACATTAGGATTTCCTTGTTAGATAGAGATTGCAAAAATTATCGTTCAGTTATAGAAAAAAGTTCATCAAAGTAGCGAATCATCCCCGCAAACTCTGCTTTTGGTGCCTTCATTCCTTCTATGGTATGCCCGATCTGGCTCCGATCTTCTGGACTAATCTGTTCGGACTCAAGTATCTGTTTGTGTGTCCTATAATGCCGATAAATATTGTATCTGCAATTTTTGAGTTCGATGCGATTCAATCCGTAGTACTCGATGGATGCTGTCGCAATAGGTTCAACTTCGGGATTTTCAGTGTTAACAACAACTTGAACTTGGAAATTTTCAGAGTTGGGAGTGATTTCAACTTCTCTCAGTACATTGTCGGCGCGCCATGCAAAGTACTCAGCCGGATCATCAAAATAAGGATTAATCAAAAGCGGATGTTCCTGTTGATGGAGACGAATGAATTTGTTAACCTCTGTTTCATTCAGAGGATCAGGAGCGATCATTCCCGCTTGCTTTGCTATAGCATCATCTGTTGTGTTAGAATAGATTGTAGGCCCCTGCATTTTCTGATTTTGGATTGGGAAATGATTACCTTTGAAGTTCTGGTTACAGATTTCACAGGCTGCGAGATAATTGTCATAACAATATACAAGCCACCAATAGATGCTTTTGGGGCGATAATGCTCAACATTCCCATGGCTGACTGTCTTAGTTGTTGCTTCACAGTAAGCACATTTGCCTCTCGTCTCAACAAAAAGTTGTTCTTTCGCTTGCCCCCAGCGTTTACCTTTGCCTTTGAAATCGTGTTTTCCGGTCCCCCTACGCTGGATACACCGTTGGTTGAGCAACAACTCTTTTTCAAATTCTTTCTTTTTCTCGCCATAAAAGTTGTGATGGATGGCCGATTCCGATCGAATCCGTGTTAAACGTATCACCTTCTACCCTCCTGCAATTCTTGCTCAATTTTTCGCAGGAGCTGCTCATGTTCTTCAGAAAGTATCATACTTGCTCTACCGCCAAGAGGCAGTTCAGTAATGGCGGTGGTTAGTTTATCCAATTCCGCTTGCTCCTTAGCCGACAGATCCGCTTTGTCCCGGAGGGTTCGGTATCGGTTCTTCATGTCCTCAACCTCTTTTGACTCATCGGTATCTAATCCGAACGCCGGAGACATTACCAGTTGGTGTAAAAGGAGCGTGTTGGGGGCCCCGGAAAATGGATAGATGCGAATTTTCCCTCTTTCGCGCATCAAATAGTGAAGCTCACCTTCACCTGCCTGTTGCGCAGCCATGGGCGAGTGCGTCGTTGCAACGAACTGAAAATTCGGTAACCATTTGTCAAGGAGCGATAATAGTTGGCGTTGCCGCTTTGGATGGAGATGCAGGTCGACCTCATCAATAAGGAGGAGTCCCTTTGCGGTAAGCGGTTTTTCCTGTGCGTCACCAGAGACTTCTGAAACTTGGAACAACAAGTCGCCTATCCAAGCTGCCATTGCGAGATACCCGTCGCTGAGACAATGTAACGGCACAATACCATCTGGCGTATCAAACAGTAAGTGCCCGTTCTGTTTATCAATGCTATGAAACTTTATCTCCGGTAGTAGATTGCTGAGTACTTTTCGGACGGTTTCCAATGCAGTGCCGTTTCCGATGTAGTCGAGGTCCATTGCCCAAGAATCAATCGGTTTGGTGGTTGCTTCAGGGTTGAATAGGGTAACAACGCGTTGTGCCCTGTTGTTGGTGAATACCGATGTCTTTGCTCTTCGGCTGTTTACTGTATTGAGCCGTCGTGACGCACCGAAACCGAGAACAAAATAGTCTCTGTTTCTCCTGTTTAGTGCCTCATCAAGCCATGCGAGACTTTGTTTGTTTTTCACAATGACATCGGCGCGGGTATCTTTAGGTTCAATTCGTAGGTGAATTTCTCTTTCTTTTCCTTTCGTTGTAACCAAAACGGCAGAGATTTCACATCCCTGCTTTTTGTACCGGATCCAGTCGGAAGGTTCCTCTAACAGATCCGTTATCGCGTCGCTACCCCCAGTTACAAGGGCAATGGCTTTCAGGAGTGTACTCTTCCCCATGCCATTTTCAGCCAGCAAAAGGGTCCACTTACGGATGTCGCCATTCTCGTCTTCAAATGATAAAGCAATATCAGAAAAACATTTGACATTGTTCAGATGGATTGATTTGAGAAACATCTCAGGGGTCCTCCCTCATTAAGTTGCCTATCCGTAATTTCATAGTTGTTTGAAATGTTGTGTGATAAATCTCAACAGTCCGTAACCTTTGAGTTCATCCGCCAGGATTTTAAATCCGAGCTCATAAATTTCAATGTCAGTGAGCTCTACTATCCCCTTGCGCCATGCGGCGATCCGCTCGGCTTTGATATGTTCCTCCTCTTTCCGCGATACTTCGCCCTGTTGAATCCGTTTTGCGAGCGTATAGATATCTGGGTCGTTAGCCATGTATTTATGTCGCTCAGCAGTATAATCGTAGTTGCGCGGTTTGCAGTGCTGGAGGAATTGTGTTGCATACGCGGGGCCAAGTTGCTCTGTAAGTTCCTTAATGCCAAGTTCATAAATCTCAAGATCTGTCATCTGTAAAACGTCCATTTTCTGTCACCTCCCGTAACCATGTTTCTGGGTTTTTGACCTGGATATGAAGCCGGGCCTGGTACCGTTGTGCTCTCCGAAGCAGCCTATCATCCGTTGTTAGGAAAAGGTCAGCGTCCGCACTTTCAGCGCAGGCGAGATGCAAGGCATCTTTTTCCTTAAAACCCAAGGATTCAAGTTGTAGACCTCTTGATATTTCCACTGCTCCGACAGAAATGATCTGATGTGCAAGCGTTAGCAAGGTTTTGACTTGCGTGCGTTCTTCCAAATCCGGGGTTTGATCAACTTCGTCTATTATGACGTTGCTGGCAATCCAATGCCAATACCCGCGAAGACAGTAAGTGAGAATTTGATTAGTAGCTTCGGCTTCCTCTACAACACGTGCTTGAGTGGGTGGGTCAAAAAGGCGGCTCAAACAACATGTATCAAGATAAATTTTCCAGAATGGCAAAAAAGTTTGCACGTGTCTCTCTAAACCTCGTTTGATAAGATTCTATTGCAGGTTAAGTGCATGCAAAGCGGGCCTCCCACTACATTAGCATAGCAGAAAAAATAACGGATCGCAAAGAAAATCAATTAGGGTGATCCCAGTTTCGATTTTCTCATGATGTCACCGGCATTGATCCGTATGCTTCCTGTGGCCTTTTCAGTCAGAGTTTTGAAAGGATCTTGGCATCGGTGTAACTGTGGTTCAGTATCACAATGATAGACGACATAGAGCCAGTAGCGGTTGCCGTGATTCGCGGCTTGTCGCCATTCGTTTGCTGTCAACTCGACACTCGTAATTCCTGTACGTCCTTTGACTTCAATATAACGCACTTCGCCGTTTGGGTGTCTGGATTGTAAGTCAAACCCTTTTTTGCGGCTTGGATTAGAGACATCTTTGACTTCAGCTCCTCGATCCTGCTCATATTCCATAGCAGTTTTGATTGCGATAGCCTCGGCATCCCGTAGTGTCTTTATCGGAATTTCCTCAGTTGGAGGCTCGGTGACAAAGGCACGCGTATAGACAGTTACGGAACCTAATTGGGTGTTTTCAATTTCTTCAATGAGATTTGCTTCTGCTGCCGCGCGCTTTTTAGGAAGTGCTTTAATCTCTTGTTCGCAGTTATTCAATTTTGTTTGTGCTGCCGGTATACCTTTGGCGACATCTTTTTTCACGTTGAGACGCTGTTTAAGGAGCTCACCCCTCCTCGCGTTGAATGAAATTTTGATCTGTTCCCTTTTCTCATCCATTTCAGATTGAAGCCTATCGCGGATGTGAGAAAGTTTCGGATTTCCTATGTTTTCACGGACGAAATTTTCAATAGGTTGCGTTTCGTCAGCGCGGTTAATCCATTCTGCGGACAAAGTTTTAGGCATACCTTGCTGTGCTGTCCGTGGTATTAGGGTCAACAAGAGATGCGCGGGTGTTTCTTCACATCGTCCATCCACAAAGCGTTTGATTCCGACAAGCATTTCGTCAAGGACATGAAGCTTGTCATCCGTTTGTCGTATCACAGGCATTCTGGTCAAATAGAACAGATACGGCTCATCCGCTTGTGGATCGAAATAGACGGCTCCACGCCCACCTTCAGGGTTGAATTTTTCCAAAAAGCGAGAACGGATTGCGTCAAAAATCGGTTCGCCGGGGTGCAGAAAAATCGCCTCCGGTTTCTCTGATCCAGCAGGCAAAGCGAGTTCACGTGAGAACGTTAACCGAGTGCGCAGCTGAGACAGATATCCATCAATTGCATCTTGCACAGATATAGGACAACGGGATAATTTAAAAATTGCCTCAATATCACCGTTAATCCGATAGCCGAGCAGGGGTGCTGCATCTTCAAAGAAACTGCGGACATAAGCGGGTAGCATGCGAAGCGTTTCAGCGGATTCGCGTTGGTTCTGAACATTGCTGAGTAATCGTTTGACCTCGCTACTGACAACTGATCTTTGCTGCCCTTTAAGTTGCCTTTGCATATTTTCCAACGTGTATTGTGTGTTGATAGACTGGATTGAGGCATCGGTTTGATTCTCTGTGATGGCTCTTGTGATAAGCGTTTGCAAAGAGATTTGACTGAATTGTTGCCCAATGACATCAAACACCTTATCGTCATTTAATTCTTCACGCATCCTTTGCATCTTTTCCAGTAGTACCCACAGCACGCGGCCTTCACGCGTATCTTCAGCAACGAGATTTAGCAAAACTACCGTGTGTGTCTGCTTGTATCGGTGAATCCGTCCCATCCGTTGTTCGAGTCGCGCAGGATTCCACGGAACGTCGTAATTAACCATGAGCCAACAGAATTGAAGGTTGATACCCTCTCCAGCGGCATCAGTCGCAACCAGATATTGTGCGCCGTTCGGGTCGCGAAAGAATTCAACCTGTTCTTCGCGCGCACTATACTTCATACCACCGTGGATTTGGGCAACTTTTCCAGTAAAACCCAATGCCTCTAAACGCTCAATGATAAAGTGCATCGTGTCGCGGTGTTCGGTGAAAATCAGAACCTTTATGTCTGGATACTCCGTTAGTGCCTCCCAGAGTTTCTCAAATTTGCTTTCAGATTTCAGGTTGTAAACTTTCCTTGCCAACGCAACCAAGTTTTCAACGTGATCGACTTCAACTTCAAGCTCAACAACCGAACGCGCAGCAGTTGCACGCTCAAGATCCTCATCAACCTGTTCTGCCTCTTCCTTTCCGTCAATAATCTCTTCCTCATCACCGGTCTTTTCTTCTCTGATGTCAATGTCTCTAAGTTTTGCTTGTTCGTTTTCTAATTGCTCTGGTGACAATCTGCCATTTTTGAGATTACGAAGCGTGATTTGAAGTTTTTCGGCACGTCTGATAAGACTCTGCAGCAGCGCGAAGGTTGAGCTGGCAAGCCGTCTTTGTAGAATCATCATCGCCATTTTTGCTGCGCTTCGGTTGTATTGACCCGCCAGATCAAAATACTGCTCACAATACGCTGTGACAGCATCGTACAAAGATTGCTCACTTACCTCTCCCTGCTTAAGCGGATAGGCAATAGTCCGACTTCGCCGCGGCGGATAGATGGGTTTGCCATCAAAGGTAACCATCTCCTCCTTCATACGCCGGAGTAGGTGTTTAGACTTCTCTTTATCCGTTAGACGGGTAAAGGCGTTTTGTGCGGCGAGGTGATCAGGCAGGAGTAGCCGCCAAAGAAAATAGTAAGCATCATCTTTTCCCATGTGCGGTGTTGCCGTGAGGAGCAACAGGTTTTTCTGTTGATCAGCGATCCGCTCAGCAAGCTCATACCGTTTTGATTTGTATATTGTTCCATCCGACTCGTATCGTGCAGAGAGTTTATGTGCCTCGTCAAAAACGACCAGATCATACGGTTCCGCCTCAAAGAGATACTCCTGCATCCGCTCTTGCCGTAAGGTATCAAGACTGATAATGGCTAAACGGTTTTCTGGATTCGCAAACGGGTTGGTATTTGCTGCGTCAGCACTGGACAAAATGCGGAATTGGAGTCGAAAACAGACCCGTAATTCGCGCTCCCAATTGCCAATCAACCCTGCTGGCGGAACAATCAGTATACGCTTCATTTGCTGCCGGAGTAACAATTCTTGGATGTAGAGTCCCGTCATAATTGTTTTTCCGGCACCGGCATCATCAGCCAAAAGAAATCGTAAAGGGTAATTTTTCAATAGGTGTTCATAAACGGCAATAAATTGGTGTGGCAGCGGATCAATCAACGACGTTTCAGTCGCAAAGATCGGGTTAAACAGATAGGCGTGCTGAAGCCGATGTGCTTCAGCAACAAGTCTTACCAGATTGGCATCTGCGCGAAAAGCATCGGACACAAGTTCAAAGCGAGACTGCAGTTGCTCCATAGAGCAGATAAACGGTTGGTCATCATCTTGAAAAAAGAGCTGAACAAACGTACCATGCGACTGAACCTGACGGACGACTCTTTCCTTGTTTTGATATGTGTCAATCAGTGAAATACCGGGTTGAAGATCGCCGATACAGATTGTGTCTCTTTGTTGTGCTGCGGGGTCCATTTCTACCGTCTGAAAATGTCTTGTGTCTTAGACAGGACTTACGCACTTTTGGCTATAGGTGGCTCTGTTAGATGAAATTCTTCTGAAAACACAGCGTTCTGGTGTCACAATCTAACAGATTGTGGTACAAAAGAGCGATATGCGTAAGTCCTATTAGATTAGAAAAGCATAGTGGCATATAGTCTACTACGTTTCACAATTTTGTAAAATAAAATCTTGAGGAAAAGTCGCGAGCGACAAGAAACACCGTTTTTGCTGGGGCGTTTCTTAGGCAAAAACACTCGCGCCTACCGGGCACCGTGGACGAGTGCTTCGACTTCATCAATCTGTGTTGGGACACTACTGGTTAGGTTTTCGTTGCCGGATTCTGTGACGAGGATGTCGTCCTCTATGCGGACACCGATGCCCAAGTACTCTGATGGAACCCCCTTGGTACCTTCAGCGACGTAGAGTCCAGGTTCAATGGTTATGATCATGCCGGGTTGAAAGGTCTTGTAATCGCCGTTTGCTTCGCGGACGCAATTGACATCGTGTACATCTAAGCCGATCATGTGTCCGATCCGGTACATGTAAAACTTCCGGTACGCGCCGTCCTCTATCAACTTTTCGATTTTCTTCTTTTTCTTTAGGAGACCGAGGCTGAGCATCCCCTCTGTTAAGAGTTCAATCGACTTTTGGTGCGGTTCGTCAATAGAAACGCCGGGACGAATACCGTCGATAATCGTCTTATGTGCGTCGAGAACAATTTGATAGATGTCTCTCTGCGCTTCAGTGAAGGTACCGTTTGCAGGAAAGGTACGGGTAACATCACCGCAGTACCGATTGTATTCCGCGCCTGCGTCGAGTAGCACAAGGTTTCCGTCCTCAATTTCGCAGTCGTTTGTGGTATAGTGTAGCGTTGTAGCGTTGCCACCACTTGCGACGATCGTCGGGAACGCTGCGCCCCCAGCACCATTCATACGGAATGTGGATTCGACGAGCGACTCCAACTGGTATTCGTAGAGTCCGGGCCGAACCGCTTTCATCGCTGCGACATGACCAGCGACCGTAATCTCGGTTGCCATTCGCATGCGTTCCAACTCCGTCTCATTTTTGATTAACCGCATCTCGCTGAGAATAGGACTTGGGTCAACCAACGTGTCGATGCCTTTACCGCCCCGAACCTTTGACTTGACGGCGCGTGTGAAGCGCGTAAGCATTTCGCTGTCAACATCCTCATTGGAACCGAGCGTATAATAGAGCCGTTCTGCGTCCTGTAGATATTCCCCGATTTTCTCATCAAATTTTTCTATCGGATAGGCTTTATCTGCGCCGTAGCGTCTCCGTGCGTCTCGGATACCGACACGCTTACCGTTCCAGATTTCCGCCTGCTTGTTTTTCGGACGCACAAACAGGACATACTGGTGCTTCGGATGTTCGGGTGCGATGACACAGATCGACTCCGGTTCTTCAAATCCGGTAAGGTAATAGAAGTTCGGATCCGGACGATAGATGTATTCGGTGTCGTGGTTCCACCGTGCAGGTGGATTACTGGCGAAGATAGCAACGCCGCCAGGTCCCATTTTTTCGATAAAGGCTTCGCGATTCTGTTTGTGCAAGCCGTGTCCTCCCCATGAAACTGCGGTGAATGTTAGAGATAGCCAATAGGTGTGCCGATTTTGCCGACGGTACCGCCGCTGGAGACCGTCGGATAGATCGGTTTTGACCAGAAAATACCGTCAACCGGTGAAGTTATGGTTTCTCGTACGTTGCCGAAAACATCACAAATATCGGCAACAGGTTGCGCCACTGTCAGCTGCTCATATAACTCCGCCCTGTAATAGACAAAACCGCCTTCATTACTGAGGATCGGTACAAATTTTTTCACAACGATCTGCTGTTCAGGGATCTCCGGTGTTCCGGCAATGAAATTGTAATATTGTAGCACGTTGCACACGCCGCGGACACCTTTTTCGATGCTTGTGGCATCCCATCCGTGTGTTCCACCCAATTCGGGGTCAATCGTCGGTATCCCGACTTCCGGTGCTGCTTGTGCGAGTTGTCCTTTTGGCCCCTTCTGATCCAGGATATATCCGATACCGAAGACGCGTGCGAGTTCGAGACATGCGCTGTGTTGTGTGTGTTTTTCGTCAACACGGACGCGAACCTCATCAATCATCGGTTGCACGCCGCCTTGATGCAAGTCGATGCAATAGTCTGCTTGCTGAACTGCCTGTTGGAACAAGTGATAGGCTATCCGTTCGCTTGACGTACCGTCGCGTTTCCCGGGAAAACAGCGGTTCATTTTACGGTTGTCCACAGGGCTAAATGCTTGTTTGGCGTGGAACGCGTGAAAATTGACGATCGGCACGGCGATAATCTTACCGTGCAACCGTTCTGGCGTGATCGTCTGGAGAATTTTGTGAACAACGGCGATTCCGTTAAGCTCGTCTCCGTCGCTGATCGCTTGGATATAGAGCGTTTTGCCTGGGTGTTTCCCGTTGATCAAGACAATCGGGAGTCGGACAGCCGTTCCGTCAGGCATCGTGCCGACCTTGAGGTGTCCCTCCATCCGGGTTCCGGGTTGCGCAGCCACTTTTCCGACCACAAAGCCGGCATGGCGAGTATTTTTCTTCATAACGGATATTATAGCACAATTCACGAAATATGTCAAACTACGGAATCGGTTTTTTAGCGTTTAAAACTTGATTTTCAGACGCTTTTCTGGTACACTTATCGGTATCATGAACACCGAACATCAGAAAAAAATTGCTGCAGAAAAAGCGACGGAAACTGTCCAATCCGGTATGATCCTCGGATTGGGGACAGGTTCTACTGTCTATTACGCCCTATTAAAGCTCGGCGCGATGGTGCGCGACGGACTCGATGTTGTCGGCATCCCGACCTCTGAGGGGACCGAGCAAATTGCATTAGAACAAAAGATACCGCTCACAACACTCGCCATGCACCCTACTATCGACCTGACGATTGACGGTGCCGATGAGGTTGACGCACATCTCAATTTAATCAAAGGCGGCGGTGCTGCGCTCGTTAGAGAAAAGATTATCGCCAACGCCTCGAAAAAAATACTGATTGTCGTCGATGAAAGCAAGGTGTCACGCGTCCTCGGTACCAATTTTCCGCTACCTGTGGAGATTGTGCGGTTCGGGTGGGAAGCCACGCAGACTGAGGTCAATCGAATTTGTGGAAAGTCGACTTTACGCGTCGCATCCACGCAGGATGGGAAACAAAACCCACTGATTACCGACAACGGCAACTATATCCTCGACTGCCATTTCGAGGGTATTCCGGCACCAGCAGCGGTTGAATCGCAGCTGAACAACATTCCCGGCGTGGTAGAGAACGGGATTTTTGTCAACCGCGCCGACAAGGTCATTATCGGCACGCCTGCCGGTCTCCGTTATATGGAGTAGCGTCAATGCTTCGATACCTTATTTTGCTCTTCCTGTTAATTTCTATAACAATCACGGTTCCTAATCCGGTTAAGGCTGAAGTCTTTACTGCGACTGGTTTAGTGGACATTCCGACAGGTCGGGTGCTGCAGCACGGCATATTCGAGGCAGGCACTTATCTCGGTTTCCAACAAGGGGCAACAGACCGAGCCTCGGCAAACCTTGCGGATGCAGTCGCGGTGCGTCTCGACTTCGGGTTGTTTGACAGACTTGAAGTCGGACTGACACATCTCTGGAATGAAGACACCGCAGATCCAGCCACTGAGCGGACTGCGAACCTGAAGTTATTGCTCCTAAAAGAGCCAGAAGCGGGGATCGTTCCGGGGGTCGCGATAGGTATAGAGAAACTCGGGAACAAAATTTTTTCGTCGGACACAGAAGCGGAAGGTGGTGAAATGCCCGCCGCGTTCCTTGCTGTCAGTAAAACCTTTAATCTACCGCGGGTCCATCTATTTTCCTTGCATGTCGGTGTCGGTACGCAGCGATTTGCGTTTGAAGAACAACCTATAGGCGTATTTGCGGGTCTAAGCAAAGCGTTCCAACCTGCTTTTGCGAGAGGTGACATCGCGACGTTTCTGGCGTTTGACGGGTCGGGTGTGAACGCCGGTTTGCGGTATATCACTTCAAACGGATTTCAGGTCGCGCTCGGTGCCGAGACCTTGAATAACCCAGGCAAACGCCGCTATCTCGCCTCTATTTCATGGACAAACGAACAGATGCTCGAACAAATTGATGAAACGAAACGGTTAATCAGGCGTGCGACAGCACTTGTTGTCGAAACCAAGCGCGCGATTTCAGAGAAAAAAGCGACAGATAAGGCTACTGAGACTCCGCCGCCCCGATAGATTGCATCACTGTTTGGAGCGATGTCAGGAGTTCCGACAAAAAATCTTGCGGCGGCACGAGTATAATTTCGATCCTACGGTTTTTGGCTTTTGCTTCCGGTGTTTCGGCGGTATCTATGGGTTGGTAGAAGGCGTATCCGGTCGCTGCCAGACGTTGCGCGCTGACGTTGGCGTGTTCTTGTAAGTATTTCACGGCTGCGATTGCGCGTTCCGTCGAGAGATTCCAGTTCCGTAACGCGTCGCCGCCGATCGGTGTATTATCCGTGTGTCCCTCAATCCGGATGGCGTAATCCGAATAGTCGGCGTTTAGTAGGACCTCTTCCGAAATTGCGTCGAGAAGTGATTTTCCCTCTGTGCTGAGAATCGCACTGCCCGTTTCAAATAGAATTTTTCCTTTCACATCGAGCTTCAACCGTCCCGCCTCATCTAACACAGCGCCCACCGTATCCTTAAACCGTTCTTGGATGGCAGTGATTGACCGTTGCGATTGGACCCGAATTCGTTGCAATTCGGATTCAATCTCGTTGAGTTTTGCGCGGAGGTTCTCTTTCTCACGTTCGAGCGCGCTTTTATCCTGTTGGAGTTCGTTCCGTTCAGCAGCGATTTTTCGGGCGGCTTCGCTCGCATTTTGTAATATCTCTTTCGTTTGATTGAGTTCCGAACGTGTCTCCGCCAGAGTGCTTTGTGTTTCAGACAGTGTGCTTTCGGTTTCGGCTAATTTCTTTTCGAGATCGGCTTTCGCTGTCTCAGTTTTTTGCAGTGTGGTTTGGGTTGTCGCTAATTCTGCCTGCGTCTGTTTGCGTCCGTTTGACGTTGAATAGAACAGGATTCCCAAAACAACGGTGGCAATAGCGAGAACGGAGATAGATACGATCGCCAGAATCTTGTTTTTAGACATTTATCTCTCCTTGTAGGCGCAGGATCGCGTCAAAGTTGTCATTTTTTGAGGTCTTGTTATTTTTTTCTATACCGCACGCCGTGCAGCGATGCGTAAGGATATAATTGCCGTGTTTTACGGTAAAACCTACCGGTTCCATCAAACCGTGACAGGTTGCGGAACGGTCGCCGGGGTTGACATCAACGTGTCGGCTCCAGAGACATTCTGGACAGTGATTGGTGTAGCCGTTTCCTTTAACAGCAGCACCACACTGTATGCAGGTGAAATCTTCAATGTGGCGTTGGAATTTTTTGTTCACTGGTCAGCACTCATATTTTTGGCTTGTGCAAGTCGGTCTAACGTTCGTTTTAGGCTTGGCGACACCGAGGCGGCACGTTCTAAATTCCAGTGCTCTCGGACGAATTCATTCCAATAGGCTCGATTGTTCCGGATATCTGGTTATCACGACTTCACCAGCTGTCAGACCTGCCTTAAGAAGTGCACGGATATAATCCATATCAGACGAGATCTTGACGATAGTTCCTTCTTTGGCCGGTATGAGCAAAAGGATTTCTGTGCCATCAATACCCGGTTCTATAAGTAGCACATCGCTTTGTGTACTAACCAACACCTGAGATCTTCGACTTTTTTGCAGGCGAGAAATAGAAGGCGCAAGTTGAGAAACAATACCTATGTTTAAAGAGAGTTCCGGTTCCTCTAATAATACTATGGAGTCGTTTTCAAGGAGAGACCACAAGAGTCCAATAAGTCGAAGCACTCCATCGGAAAATTGGTCTTCGTGCTGTTCTTGTTCATTTGAGCACCAATGTGAATAATGTGCTTGTAGGTGCGGACGACCTCTGTTGTCACGAATAAATTCCAATTTTTCAAACTGCGGGACAGCGATTTTGAGGGTATGTTCAATCCTTTTGAGGCGAGCACGGCGGGTGCTTGGATGCACGCTCGCGACACGTTCGAGGAAAGCCTGACCAAACGGATCGTCTTCAATAACTCTACCTTGAATGGCATCTGCGAAACGGATGAGTTGTGGCACGAGATGGAGATAGGTAACATTACGAAGGAATCGCCCAATCTCCCGAAACTTCGCATTGGCAGCATTCTGTTCAAGTGCGGTCTGGATAAGGCGATCTGGATCTGCGTTGTCGTCTGTATCGGGTCTATTAAGGAGTAGTTCACCTTCTCTCCAGACACGCTCATGTGTGAGAAGCGTTTGGCAATGTTTACGATCTGCTTGACAGAATCCGAGACTGTAGCACCATGTTGCGGGTGCATCTGACGTGTCGGCGATGTGAATTTCGATAGAAACCTCTGGGTCTTGCCCCGCGGACAGGCATCGAATTTTGGGGACCCCACCTCGGGCACTGATCGCTTTTTGGAGTCCGCCCCCTTCGGCTTTGGCAATATCGCGGAGAAAGCGAAAGATGTCCAGCAGGTTGGATTTACCTGAGGCATTCGGACCGACGATAAACTGCCGCTCTCTAAGCGGAACATCAATATGCTGAAAATTTCGCCAGTTTTTG
Source organism: Candidatus Poribacteria bacterium (assembly GCA_022823085.1). GTDB lineage: Bacteria > Poribacteria > WGA-4E > WGA-4E > WGA-3G > WGA-3G. Next base: position 2,882 of record JAJDXV010000156.1, on the reverse strand, counting down.
ACGATAAGCCGATTGATAATCATAACGATCAGTTTCCTTTAAAAATTTCTATTTTCGCAAATGTGATATGAAAATAATAACACATCCAAGGCAGGGAATCAAACAAAAATCGGCAGTCAGATCCACCCTTGGCAGAGAGGCAGGACACGCTTAGTAAGGCTTTAAGCGTCTATGAAGGGTTTTATATCCCACAATAGGATAGTGCCATCATCCGCGCCACTTGCCAGCAATGTACCGTTCGGAGAGAAATCGAGGGACTGCACGTATTGCCTCGCTGTAGCGGTAAAGCATTCTTAATCTGACACGAGACACGAGCGCACAGACAGAAGGCATGCACGGCAGGGATCGCGGGTGGGTCTTGTAAGATGTTAAAGGCCACGGAACGCTTACATCGACGAGAAACACAATGAAACGGAATGTAGCGGTGAACGCGCAGGAAACTATCTACGAGCGAAAAAGAGTGCACACCTTTTTAGGTGCCATCTCTCTATTTCTATGGGTATAATGGGTGAGTGCTTGAAAAAAAATCGGAGACCGACAGAATGCCGACCCCCCGAAATAACTGTTAGTTTTCACATGTCCGCGACACAAACATCGCGGAAAACTATCACAGTTAGACGATGATGACGGAAAATCGTTCACTTGAATAAAACGATCGCCACCCGTAGCGTTCTTTGCTGCCCTGCGGTTGAAAGCCTCACCTGCTTCGGTTTGATCTCTACAACTTCCGTTGATGCGTCGATCTTATCACCCACAGAAACAATATATGTGTGCTTTCCTGCGGTCGTTTCAATGATCGCTTTCGGCGGCGTGCTGTCATCTATAGGCAGGATCGTGCCAAGTAAGCGATAAGGTTCTACGGGGCGCGGCGGTGTCCAACCCAACGGACGAAACAGATTGTATTCCAAAATCGGACGGTAGTAGGCTTCGGAATCAAAGATGATTGGCGAGACTTCGACACCACGCGAGACGCGAACAGCGGGGGCGACTTCCACCGTATCTATCGCTTCTACCGATGAACGACGCAGGAGAAATAAAACGAGTAAGAATAGCAGCGCGCCAAATATCAAAAGATAAAGGGCGCGAAGGGTGAAAATGATCCGTTTCATACAGGGGCTTTTGCGACACGCGTCCGTGTCGAGCTGTGCGGACGAAAGTGTTAGAACAGCCGAGGCGACTGAAGATGCCGATCCATCCATTTCAGACTGCGTCGCCCGGGGTCCATCTGTTCTTTCCATAAGTAACTGGTGACGACGAGGACACCTATCAGGTAGTACCATGCGTCTCTGTCTCCGTACCCCACAGCACTGCGACTGATACTACCGGGGAGCGTTGCCAATATGATGGACGTGATTGATGCAAACAGAACACCATAACAGTGGGTGAGAAAGAGAAAAAGCACACCGATCGCCAGAGTAAAACAGACCGCTGGCGAGTAGAGTTGGATGTCATAGACAGAAAACCAAGGGAAGACTTTATGCGTATATGCGATCGCATAAGGAAAGAGCGAGAGCAGCTGCTGGTTATCTCTACCGAGGGGCAGCCATCGGTCCATATCGCGGGCAGGTAAATACCCGTGTTCCGCGATGGTTTCTGCTTGCTTGTAGTAAAGGTATGCATCGTTGCCTGTGAACTGTCTGTCTGGAATCCGTTCCACACCTTGGATACGAATGTAGAAGGTGAGGAACAGGATGCCAGCGAGAATCAGACCGGTGCCGATGCGTTTGAAACGAAGGTTATTCATCATAGTATTAACAAACGGATTTTTGTCGTTCTTTAGTGTCTCCCGGGTTGTTGTTTATGAAATGCCTTTTCCTTTTTCTTTGCATCGTAGTCTCTTAAGTAGTACCTTAACTTTCTTGCGATGAAAAAACTTATATAAGCGTATATCAAACCCATCACGGTAAGCAAAATGCAGTCCCCCAAAGTGAATGTTTCTTCCGTGTTATACCGGAAGATTATCAATACGCTTATAATCGCACTTATGATCAATGCTTGTATGAAGTCCTCACGCTGTTTTTTTAATTCTTTCTTGACGAACGGATGTTTATAGTCCATTTATTTCCTCTTTTGTGTTGAGCGAAATGGCTCCGGTGAAAGAAACAAGTGATCATCTCTTTCACTGGAGTTGTAATGGTTAGGAGTGCTCTCGTTAGTTGAGCGAACCTGTTAGGAACTTGAGCACCCATTGCAATCGCAATTGCTGCAGCCGCACATACCAGATTGACAGCAGGTACAGGGACCATCGTAGTCGTTATCGTTATCGTTATCGTTATCGTTATCGTTATCGTTGTCGTTATCGTTATCGTTGTCGTTATCGTTATCGTTATCGTTATCGTTATTCTTGTCGCCATCGTTGCCTGAGCAACAGCAAGGATCTATAATTGTGCCTGATCTGCCTGTTTCTCGGAATTGTGCAGTTTCCCGTCCTCCGCCCCCCGGAGGATCGTTTTCGACAACGTCCGCTGTATAAAAGAGAGTACCCAATGCAAGTGACCCTATACAGAGTCCCTTCTTGCATTTTTGATACCATGTTTCATCTGTGTGCTCATGTTTATCGCCTTTACTGGGATTCGGCGGATGGGCGTAAGCAGAGGTTTCAAGGAAAGTCGTTTCGCCAAAATGCTGACTTTGGAAGAGTTAGGACTTACGCAATCGCTTAAAATGTGTTATACTTTGTCATTATGACTAACATCAATCTTTCCGAAAAGAGAGAACCGCTCTTCTTGGATTATTGTCAATTTCTGTTAGCAGGCTTTCAGAACTTCACACAGACGTATTTTGCCGATCATACGCAGAAGTGGAGTCATGATCAACTCAACCGTCTTCTGAATACAGAACGTATACCGGCACGCCAACTCTGGCGAGCCGTGAGAAATGAT
>JAJDXV010000173.1 GCA_022823085.1 Candidatus Poribacteria bacterium | reverse complement strand
TAGGACGCTCGTTCTACTTCCGAAGTCGGAAGTGTCTGAGGTTCTATCCGGGAAGCGTAGAGTAATCTTCCTAAACGCCCGCTTGGGGCGTGCAGTGGCGGATAGGTAAAGTTACGAGCCAAGACTGCGGAACAGCAAAGCGAAAAAAGGTTGGGCAACTCTTAACAAGCCCAATGCTTTAGCTTTGGGTACTTGACAAGTATAAATCGCCATCAAGTCTTCAGGACATTGCCGATGTGGAATGTGATATGTTTCTGCACCTTCAACAGCACCCCAAACATGCGTAATTGGGATGTCTTTTAACGCAAATAGCACGACATCCATCAGGTGGGTATCCATATCGGTAATATCGCCTTCGGTGCATGCGCGGATGAAGTGTAGATCGCCGAGACTGTCATCAGCGAAAAATTCCAGCAGCTTCTCAGCGAACGGCAGATATCGGCGTTGATGATTGACGATAATTTTGAGACCTGTTTTCTCGTGCGCAGCAGCGAGCGCCTCTGCTTCGCTGGGTCTAAGCGCAAGCGGTTTCTCTATCACCAACGCTTTCACACCGGCTGCAGCGGCAGGCTCCACCCAGATATGCCGTGGCACTGTCGGTTCTGTTACAGCGTGGACGATATCGGGTTTCTCCTGTTCCAACATCTCGACGTAATCGGCATATCCGGTAACGTTCAACTCTGCCGATGCTGCTTTTAAACGTTCCTCATCAATCTCACAGATAGCAATTACCCTCATATTTTCGATGCCAGCATAACATCGGGCATGATGGACACCACGCCTACCCCCAACAATTGCAGTCCGATACATCGCCATAGTGTGCCTCCCTATTGAAGTGTGCAACTCACAGGTTCCCGAAACGTGCCATTATATTAACATGCCCACAAATTTGTGTCAACTGTTTGATTTGGATGTTTTAGTTCTATGTTGTTAAATTCGCGTGCTTGTGGTACAATACAATGCAGCAAGATAATTTTTCTCGCAGGAGCGTTATATGAAGATTGATAAAATTGAATCGTTTTTTATTCGGAACGGCTACGTGATTCGGATTCACACCGATACAGGTATCAGTGGTGTCGGACAGACGGCCTGCTGGGGATACCCAGAAGCCGTTGATAGCATCATCAACACTTTTAAGAAACACCTCATCGGTCAGAATCCGTTACGGATTGAGCATCACTGGCAATACCTTTATCGCATGGGCCCGTTTCGTGGGACTGTCCTAAGCGGTGCGATTAGTGCAGTAGACATTGCATTATGGGACATCAAAGGCAAACACCTCGGTGTTCCGATCTGGGAACTGTTGGGCGGCAATTGCCGTGATAAAATCCGATTGCATCTGCTTGGGGGTGGCGGCACCCCGGAAACGATGTTTGAAGCGGCGAAAGCAGCCGTCGAAGAAGGCTTCACGGCACTCAAATTTGATCCGTTGGTCGGTGGTTTCCAAGATATGGGAGTTGATCGACTCGTTAAGACTGCCCGAGACCTCGTCGCTGCGGCGCGAGAAGGCGGGGGCCCCGACCTCGATCTTATTGTCGAAGTGCATCGGAAACTGACACCGATGAACAGCATCGTGTTGGAAGCCGCTTTGGCACCGTTTAATCTATATTTTATTGAAGACCCGATTCAGATAGACACCATCACAACGCAAGCGGAATTAGCGAAACGAATGACAACACCCCTCGCTATCGGTGAACGCAATGTAAGCATCTGGGAGTTCCGTGAAATGTTGGAGGCAGGCGGCCCGCAATACGTACGTCCAGATCTCGGTCTCGCCGGTGGCATAACGCACTGCAAGAAAATCGCGGCACTCGCTGAAGCGTATCACAGCGCGGTTGTCACGCATAATTTCCTTGGCCCCTTGATTACCGCTGCGTCGTTGCATTTGGACGCGAGTATCCCGAACTTCATCACACAGGAATACACAAAAAGAGATGAATCCGAAGACTTCGCCGTATACAAAGTCGCTTATCAACGCGAAGGCGGCTATATTCCGATCCCTGAAGTCCCGGGTTTAGGTATCGAACTTGACGATAATTTAATCGAGCAGAACCCCTATCAACCGATGAACACCGGTTCAACACCACTGCGTGAAGACGGCTCTGTCGCCTACGCAGTGTAATCGTTTAAGATGTGTTGGGACAAAAACCAAGCCTGAAACGAAGTGGAAGGCGACTCTTAGGCGAAAACGCTTCAGTCCGAACACACTTCGTTTAACCGCAAGGAAAGATTAAAATTATGAATGCTGACGAGAAATATCTATTTGATCTCAACGGTTACCTCGTTGTCAAGAACGTACTAACACCTGAAGAGGTGGCAATAGCGAATGAAGCGATTGATAAACATAGTGAGCAAGGACGCGTCCGCCCACGCGATCAGGCACTCGATGGTGGTTCACCAGATCTGAAAGGTGAACAAGGTAGAGGCGAACTCGGCGGTATGCTCCACTGGGAAGAACCGTGGTGCAACCCCTTCCGACACATGCTCGCACACCCAACACTCATCCCTTATATGAATGTAATATTGGGAAAGGGTTTCCGCATGGATCATCAGATGTTCCTGCTTTCAATGGACAAAGGGGCGGAGGGGCATACGTTTCATGGATCCTCTGGTCCTGGCTTCGACCCGAACCAGTATTATATCTTCCGAGATGGGCGGATGCACAACGGGTTAACCGTCGTCGCTTTCCAGTTGACGGACGTACCTCCCGGCGTAGGCGGATTGATCGTCATTCCGGGAAGCCATAAAAGCAACTACCCGTGTCCAAAAGAGATGCGACTCTATCAGAAGCATCAGGAGCATATCCGGCAGGTCGTTTGTGAGGCAGGCGATGTCATAATCTTCACAGAGGCGGTGACGCACGGGACGCTTCCGTGGACTGCTGACCATCCGCGCCGTTCCATCTTGACGCGCTATACTGCAGGCAATATGGCCTATGTTCCTGCATACCCAGTACCGGAATGGGCAAATGAACGTCAACGCGCTGTCATGGAACCACCTTATCACTCTCGATTAAATCGTCCGGTATTGGAGGAATAGCCGCTATGTCTACTTCAACGAGTGCAATTCTCGGCTTAATCTTCTTAGGCCTCGCGAATGCCTCTGTCTTCTTGATGTTCAAGTTGTGGGGGTACCCATTTGATAAAGAGACACATAAGAGCGAAGCACCACCGTCCTTGATGCTCCTCCATCGGTTCATCGGTTACGCGTATGCGATCCTCTATGTTTTCATGATGTGGCACATGGTGCCGCGCCTGTGGAACTACCAAGTCGAACTCCCGCCGCGGACTGTCGCACACCTGATGCTCGGCATTACCATCGGTGTGTTGATTCTCGTTAAGATTGCCATCCTCCGGTTTTTCCGGCATTTTGAAGAATCAATGCCGTATATCGGCACATGCCTACTTATCTGCACATACCTATTGATTGGACTGTCAGTACCGTTCACATTCCGTGAGGCAGCGTTGCGGACGCAGACAAGTGCGTTCAGCGAGGAAGGCATCGTTCGGACCCGAAAGCTGCTTGAAAACGCCGGATTGCCAGCAGAAGCACCGCTCGACGAGTTGGCATCAAAGCGGAAATTGCGAGAAGGACAGCATGTCTTGCAACGCAAGTGTGTTGTCTGCCACGACTTACGCACGATTCTCGTGAAGCCACGCACGCCACCCGACTGGGTCCGCCTCGTCAATCGGATGGCGATAAAGCCGATGATCGGTGAACCGATTCACCAGGAAGAAGAGTGGACAGTCTCGGCATATCTGATCGCGATTACGCCGGACATTCAAGTTTCGGTTCGGGAACAACGACAAGAACAGATGCGCGCAGATGAGGCGAAGACTGCCGTTCAGACCGCGACTGTTGCTATGCAAGCAGAAGCTGCAACCGATACAGCAGTCGTTGCTTACGATGCAGCAGAAGCGAAAGCACTCTTTGAGGACAGATGCTCGCAGTGTCACCCTATCACGGATGTAGAAGACTACCCGCCGCGTTCTGAAGAGGAGACAACCGAACTCATAACACGGATGATAGATATCGGACTCTATCTTGAAGAAGAAGAGATTGAACTCATCACCCGCTATATTAACGAAAACTATCTGGTAAATGAATAGGAGGGCGGACTAATTAGGAACTGTCTGTCGCCTTCCCTGACAAAACTACTGATAGGCTGACTTCTTATTCATCATACCATCCATTGGCGGGCGCGTTTTGAATTAGTCCAACAAAAATGACGAAAACAAAAATCGCTGATCTCAGCGAACTCAAGGATCGAGAGCCGGCTTATGCGCTCGTTGCAAATGTGGATCTCGTTGTTATCCGATATGATAATGAAGTTTCCGTACTCTACGGCAGATGCCATCACCGGGGTGCCTTGCTCGCGGATGGTTACATTGACGGTGAAAACCTAATATGCGGCGTTCACTACTGGGATTATCGCTACGATACAGGTATCAGTGAATATCATAACACGGAACGTCTCGCCAAATTTAAGGCGTGGATAGAAGACGATGCTGTCTACGTTGACGCAGATGAAATTCGGGAATGGGAACATCAGAACCCGCAACCTTACCACCGCGACGCATATCAAGGGACATATCAAGACATCCACGGTACGTCTGAAGAACCTTACGTCTCCCAGATTCAGGAATTGGCAAAACATGGACTCAGCAAAGTCGGACACCACGGTCAAACCGATGCGATGGGAGTGCTACGCAAGGACTTACCGAATTGGGATGCGCTTCAGTTTGTCGTTGCGCAGCTGCACAAAACACCGCACCTTGATGAAGTACCAGTTGGGACCGAGTCGGTTATCGGCCCGCGCGCCAAAAAGCCTTTACGGTTGGAAATTCCCATTTTCGTCTCCGATATGAGCTTTGGTGCGCTGTCAGCTGAAGCGAAAACTGCATTGGCAAAGGGCGCGGAGATGGCGGGAACGGGTATCTGCTCCGGCGAAGGTGGGATGCTATTGACTGAGGCTGAATCAAACAGCCGCTATTTTTATGAACTCGCTTCCGCCCAGTTCGGATTTTCCTACGATAAACTCGAACACGCACAAGCATTTCACTTCAAGGGTGGACAAGGTGCTAAAACCGGAACAGGTGGACACCTCCCCGGCAACAAAGTAACGGAGGAGATAGCAGCAGTGCGTGGATTGCGTCCGGGAGAACCCGCTATCTCACCAGCACGGTTCCCTGATTGGGAGACACTTGACGATTTCGCAAAATTTGCGGAACTGGTGCGAAAAGAGACCGGCGGTATCCCGATCGGCTTTAAACTCTCGGCGCAGCACATTGAGAAAGATATTGAAGCCGCGCTCCACATCGGCGTGGATTATATTATCCTTGATGGCAGAGGTGGTGGCACGGGTGCTGCACCGCTCCTATTCCGAGACAATATCTCTGTGCCGACAATGCCTGCCTTAGCACGTGCCAGAAAATATCTTGACGAAACCGGAAATAGTGATGTTACGCTTATTATCACTGGCGGCTTGAGAACGCCCGCTGATTTTGCGAAGGCGATGGCACTCGGTGCGGACGCGGTGGCGATTGCGAATTCAGCGATGCAGGCGATCGGGTGTATAGGAATGCGCGCCTGCCACACGAATAACTGTCCTGTCGGCATTGCGACACAGAAAGCGCATCTCCGTTCTCGACTCAAGGTGGAAGTCTCAGCACAGCGTCTGAGCCGATTTCTCGGTGCCTCCGTGTCCCTGATGCAGGTATTGGCGCGGGCTTGTGGGCATAATCACCTAAATCAGTTTAACGCCGACGATTTGACAACTTGGGAGCGGAACATCGCCTATTTGACCGGTGTTAAATATGCTGGCGTTGTGCCGTTGTAAGGACTTGTTGATGGCGAATCGGCGCGGTTAGGAAACCGCGCCTACCGAATAGAGAACAATAGAATTACAGCCGAATCTTCTTGAATGCCTCAATTTGTGCTGTGATCGCACGCTCTGTCGGGAGGCGTTCCGCACTCGATGCACCGTAGAATCCAACAACACCTTCCGTGTTCTCCAGGATGTACGTCGCGTCTGCCGGTTCAGCGATGGGACCGCCGTGACAGATAACGAGGATCTCAGGGTTGACCCCTTTTGCGGCATCATGGATGGCTTGGACCCGTTTGGCGGCATCTTCAAGCGTGAACGCAGTTTTTGCCCCAATAGAACCTTTTGTCGTCAATCCCATGTGTGCGACGAGGATATCCGCTCCGGCATCCGCCATCTGTTCTGCTTCGGATTCGTTGAACGCATACGGTGTCGTGAGCATCCCCATCTGACTGGCTGTCCGGATCATCTCCACCTCAGGTCCGTATCCCATATCGGTCTCCTCAAGCAGTTGACGAAAAGTGCCGTCAATCAGACCCACCGTCGGAAAGTTCTGCACACCGGAAAACCCGATGTCATCTATCTGTTTCAAGAAGACATCCATCAAACGAAATGGATCCGTCCCACAAACCCCTGCAAGCACAGGTGTATCCGGTACGACGGGTAGCACTTCGCTCGCCATCTCGACGACAATCTGGTTCGCGTCGCCGTAGGGCATCATACCGGCGAGTGAACCTCTGCCCGCCATTCTGAACCTACCGGAGTTGTAAATAATAATCAAATCAATACCACCGGCAGCCTCACATTTAGCAGAGATACCCGTGCCAGCACCTGCTCCAATGATGGGTTTACCAGCGTCAATGTTGTTGCGTAGTTGTGTTAAAATATCTTCACGTCTGAATTTCATTTTCGTCTAATTCCTTTCTACAATAATACAAAATTTAGATTGATCCGTAGTCGAAACCGGAATTAACGCCGCGCATGCTGGGATTCCGCAGGTGCGCGGTATTCAACGTTGAGATGTGGTGTCTCTAAACGGATATATCCCTGATGGCGTGAGGTCAGACAACTCTCCAATGTTCCGCTTACCAACAAAGTACGCTCTGCCGGATACGGCGCGGTCCCTGTCTCGAAAAGTTCCTCTATCTTGGCAATTAGACAGGCAGAATAGGTAACATTCGGAGTCGGTGTTAAGAAAAACTGCGTTGACACCGGCACCGATTCGTCTCTAAGTTTCGCGGCGAAGCAGTAATCCCGGACTGCCCCGTTGAGCATCAAAAGCGTTGCTCGCAAGCCGTCGTTATATTCAATGAAATAGGCGGACGGGTTTTCGACAAGCCGGTAGATTTCACCATTACCGATCATATCCTGTGTTCGACCATCTTCATCTGTCAAACCGCACGGCGTATCGCTTCTCGAAAGTGCCGCTTCCAACAACTCCAGAGACCAGCGTCCGTCTTTGCCCGCCCTCCAGACTTCCTCGCCATCTATTAATTGAACAGCAGCGACCCCCGTTTCACCACCCTTTCGGCGTTCTGTCATACATTGCATCGCCTCTAAAGCGTGATAATCCATCGGATCCGAACCACCCACCCCGACCATAAGTGCTTCTTCTATCTCGCATTCTAAGGGCAGTTCGACATCAGGTAACCGCCACGTGACAGGTAAAGACGACCCCGAAAGCACCCCAAAACCGAGACGGTGTCCATCATCCACCATCTCCTTCGCTTTCTCGAAACTGTAGGAGAGGTGCTTATCGTTGAAGATAGGCACGGCACGTCCATCTTCCTCAAAGACCTTAATGCATTCCTTGAAAAATTCATACCGTGGATAGAGCACCTGACTTTTTTCGTTGCGTGGGTACTCACCGTGTTCACCGATGAGCAACACCGCGTCCACAGCGAGTTCATCGCCGCCGCACCGCAGTGCCTCAGCAATCGTAGGATAGACGGAGAACCCGAATTCTCTGGCACGGTCTTCGCTCTGATCGCCCTCCGGTTTCTGATCAACATAGAGAGAAACGACTTTCATATCTGGACGATGCCATTTACCTTCTTTTGGATAGCCGACAAGAAAACGATCTGCAAAATGTTGTGCATGTGATAGGTAACGGTAGATAGTGGTAATAACAGCAATTCGTTTCATAATTTTTTAATTTTCCTTGCGGTTAAGTGAAGTTGATTGGAGACTTTAGGTGCTTCTGTATAGAGCTAAAAAAATACCCAAGCAAAAACCCCTCCATTTCATTACGGGCTTGCATTTTTGATTTTTTCTTAATTTACAACCCATAAATGCCATCTGACATACCCTCCTGTTTTATGTCCGCCAGAACGTTGACACTTCGGTAGGTTGATAAGCGATATCTAAATGCGGTGTCTCTTGTCGTGTGCTTTCAGCGAAGAGGCTATCAACGCCTGCTGCAACGAGTCCTGTGGTCAACAGTGTGCGTTCAACAGGATAGGTCGCCTCGCCTGTCAGGAACATCTGCTCGATATTATTGACCAACGGGGAAAAGAAGTTCGCCAACGTCGTCCGTGCGGGTGGCATCGGGAGATACATCTGCGTCGAAAGGATTTCGTCGTTTGAACCGATATAAGCCGCAAAGTTGAAATCCTGCACCAACCCATTCATTAGAATCATGGTAGATTTCAATCCGTCATTGTGTTCATATTGATAGGCTATCGGGTCTTTCACAATGTCCTTTAGTTCGTCCAACGTCGGAAAGGGATTGTTAAATCCGGGTCTTGATGGTGTAAGCGTATGGCTCCGACAGAGCGCGGATTCAAAGAGTTCACGCGACCAAAGTTCGGTGTGATGTGCTTGCCAGAAAGCGTCGCCGCGGTATGCTTGTAGCCACTTTACGCCGCTTTCGCCGCCTTCGCGTCGTTCTACCATACATTGTAAGGTTTCTAAAGCGTGGAAGTCGTAACTATCCACACCGCCGTAGCCGACACACACCGCCTCCGAAACTGGGACACCAAGTGGCATGTCAATAGACGGCGTACGCCACGTAACGGGTAGCGAGGAGCCTGCCATAAATGCGAAACCCATGTCTTGTGAGACGTCGTACATCTCGCGCGCCCACTCCCAGTTCCATGAGAGGTGTTTATCGTTGAATACTGGCACGCCGCGTCCACTGCGTTCAAACACCTCAGCCATCTGTTTGAAGTGTTCATAGCGTGGATAGAGGCGTTGTCCCTTCTCATTGGACGGATATTCGCCGTGTTCACCGATGAGGAGAACACCATCAACAGCCAATTCCTCGCCGCCGAAGGTCAGCGCTTCGGCAATTGTGGGGTACCCTTTCATTTCTGGGAAACGTTCCAACCGGTCGCTGCTGAGGTCATTATCTTTAACCTGCTCGACGTGAAGAGAAACGAGGTCCATCGGTGGATAATGGTGTCGGCTGTTCCATCCGTAGCCTTCCAAGAACCGATCAACGATGTGCTGCGCGTGTGCGTATTTGTGGTAAATCGTCGCAATCGCAGCGATTTTGGGTCGTTTTTCCATAATCAATTTCCTCGTTAGTTCAATATACGACGTAAAAAAGATGTGTTGATTCGTTTAATAACATATACCCTGTTTCCATAACCATCAATAACATGCAACTCAATCAAAGTGTCCACAAGTTTCGGATAATCTAATTCCACTGTTGCTTCCTTCTCACCTGGCAATGTCAAGGCATCGTGCAATGTGTAATATGTGCCTTTATATGATTTTTCCCATTCTGTTTGGTTTTGAGCCGGATCTATTTTTTTTTGAAAACCAGGTGGATGATTTTTGTTTATCGGTTTTACTAACAATCGCACCTGATGAATTCCGTCAGCATCTTCAACCTTAAATCGGACTTTTCCTCTTGAAGATGGGCGTGTTTCAATTAGCGTTTTGTCATCAAAAAATGTCATTTCTGGATTAAAAAATCGGCTCCTACTTAACCATGCTGCACTACTTTTGGACAGATATTTCGATTGTCTACCGGACGACATCAGATATGAAGGGTGTCTATAATCACGGTTTAATCCGAACGCACGCCCAAACTTGACAGCGAGGGCATGTTTTGAATATCCGTTGAGCGGTGTATCCACTACAATATGTCCGCCTTGTCGTCGAAATATAGAATCTCTTAAGCTTAGCTCCATATCTCGAATTCTTTTTCTAAGGTTTTTCAGATCGGAAGGAGTATATTTATTTTCGGAATTAGTCGTTTTGGACTTGAGAAAATTTTAAAACTTTCCATTTATTGGAAACATCCTGTTATTAGTTTCGCGAAGATATTTTCATGACGATAGTTGTATTTATAGCACGCCTCTGCGAGATACAGGGGCGTGTA
>JAJDXV010000159.1 GCA_022823085.1 Candidatus Poribacteria bacterium | reverse complement strand
CCTCAAGAACGACCTCCGCTTTAAACTCGGGCGTGAATCTTCTGCGTTTTCGTTTCGCCATCGGTTTCTCCTTTCAGTAAGATTGTATTATAGCACAATCTTGGTTTAGACAGTGGTCTAAAAAACCGATGGCAGTACAAAACTTGGAATTGACGTATCTAAATAAACAAACACAGCGTTTCAATTACACTTCCATTTAACAGAATAGCATCACAGATACAGCAAAGCAAAATGTCGAAGGCAACAAAATTGATTCCTCTAACGATTCAGTTGAAATCAACTTATCTTCCCTATTTGCAGTATAAAACATTTCTCTATAACATTCAAGAAAAATCGTCCAAATTTATCAAGTGGAAAGTTGACATATCCCGGATATTGAGTTGTCCCGCAGCGGCTCAACTGCGCCAAAGGCGCGTCTGAGTTTTAATGAGCAGACCGTTATTACCGAAGAATCTTGTCCGAGAGGTCGCCCTCACAGAGATTGAATTCCCATGATGCCCGCCGCACCCAGAATTTGCAAGCATAAAAATCCAAAATATGCTATACTAACTATAAACTGGAACATCGGAAATAGGAGAAAAAAATGACAAGATGGATAATATGCTTGGCAACCGTTCTCTGTTTAGGGGTTGCTGCATACGGCAATGCCAAAGAACTTACGTTAGATGACATCTTCCCAACGGATCGGGTGATAGATGTGCAGATTACTGTTTCGGAGAGGGATTGGAATACGATTCGGTTTCAGTCCCGCAATTTTATGGATGCACTGAATGAGCGTCGGCAGTTTGGGCCGATTGAGCATCCGTATACTTACGTCGAAGCGAGCGTAAGTATTGACGGTGTGGTGTTTCCGAAAGTCGGAATCCGCAAGAAAGGGTTCATCGGTTCGCAGAGCCATACGCGTCCTTCGCTGAAGATTAAATTAAATCACGTTGACAAAGCGGCTGAAATCGAAGGATTGACGAACCTGACGCTTAATAACAACAAACAAGATACAAGTTTAATGAGCCAGTTTATGGGGTACGCGCTGTTTAATGCAATCGGATCGCCCGCGCCCCGCTGCGCGTATGCGAAAGTAACAGTGAACGGAAAAAATCTCGGGATATATTCACACGTAGAGACCATGCGTCCACCGTTGCTGAAACGGGCATTCGGTAACAGTAAGGGTCCCCTTTATGAAGGGACAGTTGTGGATTTTTATAAAGATTGGGAAAACAGTTTTGAACACAAACGCGGTGACGACACACGCGGGAGAGCACAAATCAACGCCTTAATCGATCTGCTGGCAGACCCGAAAGCGACGGAGGCTGCTATCGGCGAGTTGGTCGATTTGGAGTCGTTTTACAGATTCTGGGCAGCTGAAGGTTTAGTCGGATTCTGGGACGGTTACTCGGGAAATAAAAACAATTTCTTCGTTTATTTGAACCCGGAAGACAATAAATTTTACTTCATCCCGTGGGGAATGGACTCTATCTTTACAAAGATGAGTAAACTTGAGTTCATGAACAACCGGCGTGCACCGATTTCAGTCAAAACGCAAGGCTTGATTGCATACAAATTGTATCAGCTGGAGTCTGGTCGGGAACGGTATGCGGAAGCACTCACCAAGATTTTGGACAGTCATTGGAATGTTCCTGAATTGTTAGCCACGTTAGACAGCGTCGCTGTGATGGTTGAACCCCATTTGGTGTCTGCACAACGCGTCATTGCAGAGGATTGGGATAGAGGTGAAAGATGGGGGAACAAGTCCGAGAGACCGACTTTTGAAAGTGAATTGGAGAAAGTCCGAGACTTCATCCGTAACCGCAAAAGTGATATACAGTCAGAAATCGCTAACGGGATGCCCGTATGGCGCAAGCGACCGGATCCGCCGTTCGTTATGGGACCTGAAGGGTTCGACATGAAAAAATTCATCCGATTGCCCGAGGAAGGGTTGTGGCATGCCGCGCGGACGGGTGATCTCCGAGCGATGAAACGCTACATCGCAGAAGGTGCCGATGTCAATGCTCCAGACGATAGTTTAAACATACAGCCTTTGGCATGGAGTGCATTACACGGGCAAACTGAAGCGGCGCGACTCCTTATCGAAAATGGTGCGGATGTTAATATAAAAGACGATAACGGCAGCACACCGTTACACGGTGCCGCGGTTTTCGGTAGAGCAGATATCGCGAAACTCCTTATTGAGAATGGGGCAAACCCACAGATCCGCAACAACGATGGCGGGACACCTGTGGATGCTTTGCATGTTGATTGGCGAACGACAGCGTTCATTGGCGGTATGGTAGGTGTTGAGGTCGAGAAAGAAGATATCGCAGCCATGAAGATGGGTAGGGACGAGATTGCGAAACTCTTTAACACCGAAGGGACGCTCGACAGCGGAGGTACATTCCAACCACAGGCGTTATCTGGTGCAGCTTTCACTGGTGATCTGGCGACGATGAAACGGGCATTAGTAGCGGGTGCGGATCCGAATACGATGGACCCACAATCTGGCAGTACGTTGTTGGCGACTGCTGCGCTGATGGGACATACAGAGGTTGTCGCACTGCTGCTTGAACACGGTGTGGATGTGAACATGAAGAGTCGAGATGGTGCAACAGCACTGCATACATCGGCGTTCCTCGGACGCGTTGAGACAGTGAAGTTTCTTCTTGAGAAAGGCGCGGACATCTCACTGCGAAATAATTTGGGTAGCACAGCGATAGATGGTGCCAGGTTGGACTGGGCGTTTACTAAAGGCATCATTGGTATGCTGCAAATTGAGGTAGACGAGGCGGCGGTAAAAGCAGGCAGAGCCGAAGTTGTGAAACTTATTACGCAATACAATAAGAGATAGACACAACACGGAGGTGAAAACTGATGATTGATGCGCAAACGGAGCCTGAATCTATTAAGGAATCGGGGTTACAAACCGCTCCTACGTATACGACTATGACGATGGAGGAGTTTCTTGAGAACGACTTTGAGGGTTATGAATATATAAAGGGAAAATTAGTGCCGATGTCTCTACCGTCGATGGAACATGGTGAAATAAGTATCAACATTATTCGCTATTTGGACTTACATGTCCATACACATCAATTGGGGCGTTTGTATACTGCGGAAACGACATTTCAATTGGAGGATCGGTTGGTGAAACCGGACGTTGCATTTGTTTTAAACGATCGTTTACCGGAGAACAGACGTAAGGGGTCGCCCGTCCCACCTGACCTCGCTATTGAAATAGTCTCACCGACAGACAAGCAGTATGATGTCACGGAAAAGGCACTCGCTTACTTGAAATCGGGGACACGGTTTGTCTGGGTTATTGAACCTGTTGCGAAGACGGTAATGGTCTATCGTTCTGAAATCGATTTCACGCTGCTGAGTTGTGAAGACACACTGACGGGTGAGGATGTTGTTGAAGGGTTTGTGTGCCCAGTCTTGCAACTTTTTGAATAAATTTCTGGAATAACACAAGAAAACTGATGATGTCTATACCCTTTGCATTTAATCACCACGAAAAAAGTTTGATTCTTTTTATTTTTTGTGCTAAAATACTTTTTACGTCAATTTACAAGAGGGAATAAGCATTAGTGCACTTAGTTTTTCTGGTAATCTCACTCTCAAGTTTACGCGATGTCTAGATATTTATGTACAAGTGCTTGTGCTTAATCCTGTAATATCACTTTCCAATAACATCGTCAGAATATCCTATTGAACACGTGATTAACTGGGGCTCTTAACCTATGCGTTTTGAAGAATTTGATAGAGTAGAATATAAACATAATATCCTATTTGAGGTTTTACTTCAGGCACGCTTTCCTGAAATTATGAAAATTTCACAGGGAATACCAGCCGAATTTCAGGATATTGTAAGGAAAGAGGGATATCCGGAACTTGTATCAGATATTCCAGTCTTGCCATCTGATATGCCCAAAGAGCTAGAAGGAGTGGTTTCTACAGCCAAAGTATTCCATTTCCTTTCCGAAGAAAAAGACTGGAAAATTTCTTTATCAAAGGATTTTATTGCTCTTACTTGTAGCGGAAATTACAAAAATTATGTAGATTTTAGAGAGAAATTGGAAAACGTTTTGCAAACGTTCAGCATAATCTATGAACCTTCTTATTTTACTCGGATTGGCCTCAGATATAAAAATGTAGCAAATAGGGTTTCTTTACCACATGCAAAACAGGGAGTTGAGGCTTTTATTCCAGAGCATATCTTTCCGGAATTAGCAACTCCTATAGTAGTAGATATTGAAACCTTGCAAAAAACATCGCAATTCAATGATGGAAACATAAAAGCGAATGTAGTTCATGTTTTGTCTAAAGTATCTGGAACGTTTAAGAAGAAACAGTTTGTCAATGAGAGATCGTATGTAATTGATGTAGATTGCTTTTCTGAAAATAGAATAGGGGGCATAAATGACGTACTTACAAGATGCGACACATTCAAGAGGCTTAGTTGGAACATTTTCCAGTGGAGCATCACAGATAATTTACGTAATGCCATGGAATCAAAGTCATGAGGATGCTAATATTCTGCTTGTAAGACGGAATTCACCTGAACCTGCTGACACAATTACAGGGTTGGATATCCATCATTTAACATCCAACGTAATGAGTTTATCCCACGCTAAAGTTACCACTTTGGATCAGGAAATATCTACAACTACAAATACTGAAAAAGAGAACTTCTACAAAACAGTCATTCAATCTTCGCTAAGACGTGAAGCATTAGAAGAATTTGCTATCCAAATTCAATGGGAAGGCCATTGGGATTGGTCTCAAGTTTTTCATCAAAAAGAACCAGGGCTCGTGAATATTGACCAGCTAGAGTCATATAAGTTTTTTAACGTAACTACAAGGTTGAATACCGCTGCGGTTTTCCCTCCGGGAAGGTTCATAACCGCAAATATAGAACAAGAAGATTCTGACAAAATAAGTACCGAATATTGGCATCGACGTGAAATTTTAGACCGATTTAATGTCTTAGCACAACGGGAAGACAATTGGGATGGATACGAATCGAAAAAACCGAACCAATTAATCCTAGATCATGCCAAGTTTCTGGTGGTAGATTTGTTGGATACTATCATTTCTGCTGAATATTCGTGGATTGCTCCGTTCATCTCTAGCGATGAAAGCGGTTCCATAACTGTGGAATGGTACGAAGAAGAACGAGAATTACATCTCCTAATCGGAGAAAATGAGGCAGAATATCTTCAGGTATGGGGAACAAATATTGACACCGATATGGACGAAGGTTTTCTCAACCGTGACAATTATCTAACGCTTTGGGAATGGTTATTTCATGAATAAAAATGCCTCTATATGGGACGATGAGGAACTCTATCGAAGCGTCCGAAATGAACTTGGGGTAGAGTACATCTATTACGAAGGAAAACTACGAATTCGTAGCGATGCTTTTCGCGATCTAAATAAAAAACCGTCCGTAGACAGAGCGAAGTTGAAAGAATTCAGCCCTTTTTGCTCCAAATTAAGTGATACAGATGGTATTGTTAGTCTTATCGCTCGTGATGTCCGTTCAAGAAAAATTGTTGGGCACGTTGTAGATGTGATTTACGACCCCAATCCAAAATCTGATCCAGAAAACTACGCTCATTCACAAATTGTTGTAGACCCTGATTTTTCTGGCACAAGTAGCAGAAAAGAGAGAACATTCTATAAACTACGAAGATCACTTGCTAGACTTGCCACTGAAAGAGGGTGGACATTAGCACCAAAGACAAATTAGGAGTTATATAAAGCAGAGATGGGCGGATACGGAGATCCGCCTTTATAATTTAAAGTGGTTTGGTAGTACTTTTCTGGCACATGCTTGTAAATATAGGATTTGTTTCTACTGAAAAGGAGTAGCTAGTAACCAGTAACCAGTAACCAGAAAAGAGAGGTTAGGTTAACACAGTATCTCTTAACTGGAAACTGTTAACTGGAAACTGTTAACAGTTGCTATGGCAAAACCGATTAATTACAGTGACATCTTAGAAACCGGCGATGATGGTATCTATGACATAGAGACGCACGCTGCTGGCCCCGAAGGTAGCCTGCCGCTCACGGAGGAGATGCTCCTCAATCGGCCGAGTGGGGACGTGTTTGGCTTGACGCACAACGCTGCGATGGGGTGGGCACCGACGGAACTCCGACGCGAGGAATTCCTGATTCTTAGTACGCAAGGTGGAATCCGTGCTCCTGATGGCACGCCGATCGCGCTCGGATACCATACGGGACATTGGGAGGTCGGACTTCTGATGCAGGCGGTTGCTCATGAGCTGAAAGAACTCGCGGCGATCCCGTTCGCGGGTTACTGCTCCGATCCGTGTGATGGACGGACACAAGGCACCGTCGGTATGATGGACAGCCTTGCTTACCGTAATGATGCGGCACAGATTTTCCGGCGACTCATCCGCTCGTTACCGACTCGGAAAGGTGTTGTCGGTGTTGCGACCTGCGATAAAGGTTTGCCTGCGATGATGATGGCACTTTCTTCGATGCGGGATTTACCGGCTGTCCTCGTTCCGGGCGGCGTGACGTTGCCGCCGACGACGGGTGAAGACGCTGGAAAAATCCAGACGATCGGTGCGCGTTTCGCACATGGCGAGATTAGCCTGCAAGATGCCGCGGATATGGGATGCCGCGCCTGTGCGACACCGGGTGGCGGTTGCCAGTTTCTCGGAACTGCGGCGACATCACAGGTCGTCGGTGAGGCGTTGGGATTGAGTTTAACGCATACGGCGTTAGCACCGTCCGGTCAGAATATCTGGTCGGATATGGGACTCCGTTCGGCGCGCGCTGTCGTGAATTTGGCGGCGAAGGGGTTAACGATGAAGGACATCGTTACACCGGAGGCGATTCGGAATGCTATGGTTGTGCATGCGGCGTTCGGTGGTTCGACGAACCTCTTGTTGCACATCCCTGCGATCGCACATGCCGCTGGACTCGACCGTCCGACGGTAGACGACTGGACAGAAGTCAACCAGAGCGTCCCGCGTCTTGTTGATGTCTTACCGAACGGACCTGTTGGACATCCGACAGTTCGAGTTTTCCTTGCGGGTGGTGTGCCGGAGGTGATGCTGCATCTGCGTGAGCTCGGATGCCTTGATGAGGATGTGCTAACGGCAACAGGTGAAACCCTCGGTAGCAACCTTGATTGGTGGACGACCTCTGAACGCCGCGCGCGTGTCCGCGAAATTCTTGAAGAACAGGATAACGTTGTGCCTGACGAAGTGATTCTAAACCCAGATGCAGCGAAAACGGCGGGCTTGACGAGTACGGTAACGTTCCCGCGTGGTAACCTTGCGCCGGAGGGATCCGTCATTAAAAGCACTGCTATTGATCCAAGCGTTGTAGATGCTGATGGTGTCTATCGGATGACAGGACCTGCCCGCGTTTTCGTCCGAGAATCTGATGCTATACAGGCACTCAAAGGTCAAGGAGAAAGTAGCCTCCAACCGGGAGACATTATGGTACTGTGCTGTCGCGGTCCTCAGGGGACAGGCATGGAGGAAGTTTACCAAATAACAGCAGCACTGAAACACCTTTCGTTTGGAAAGAACATCGCCTTAATCACGGATGCTCGGTTCTCTGGAGTCTCAACGGGAGCATGTATCGGACACGTCGGTCCGGAGGCACTCGCTGGGGGTCCTATCGGTAAGGTGCTTGACGGGGATATCGTCCAGATTGAGATTGATACCCGACAACTCGTAGGCAGTATTGATTTGGTCGGACACGGTAGCGAGCGGTTCGGTGCGGCAGCCGGTGAACGCGTGTTGGCAGAACGACAACCGAGAGCAGACCTATCACCGGATGAAGCGTTGCCGGACGATACACGGCTCTGGGCAGCATTGCAATCCGTCGGTGGTGGCACGTGGGGCGGCTGCGTCTACGATGTAGATGCGATTCTTGATGCTATAAGACTATGAAATACTGGGTACCGTCTCTACTGTATATGGCTCTCATTTTTGGTGTTTCGTCTATGGAGCAACCGCCGCTCCCGATGCCAAAGTTTGAGTGGTTGACGATCGATAAGCTTTACCATTTTATCGAATACGCGATACTCGGCGGATTGCTGGCGTGGGCGTTTGTGAAGGCGAGGCCTCCGTTCGTGCCATCTCAAACGATATGGGTTTTGGCAGCGGTGATCTCGATACTCTATGGTGCGAGCGATGAATGGCATCAGACGTTTGTTCCGGGTAGGTTCGCGACACTTGCGGATTGGGTAGCAGATGCGCTCGGATCCATTGCAGGCGTTCTGGGAGTCTATCTCTATTATAGGAAAAAGGTTTTGTAAATATTAGGTTTCTGATAAAAATTAGTACCAAGAACCGTAGTCCGTAATGTAATGGAGGACGGATTACGTCTTGGAACGTCAAATAAGAATTTCACCTGAACAAACCGCAAGGAAAATTAAAGAATATGCATCCACTTGTTGATTTAGAGGTACCAGAGGGTGCTGTTGCTGTTCATTGGTTTGAACAGAGCAGTTTTGCTTTGAAGGATTCCGCTGGTACGATTGTCCAAATTGATCCGTATTTTCCGCGAGAACGTCCGGCTGACCGTTTTATTCATACGGAACCGCCACTTGATGAATCGACACTTCCGACGGATTTTGTGCTTTTAACACATGCACACGGGGATCACACCTGTTCGGAATCTATACGCCGGATATGGGATACCTCCGATGCGACGCGATTCGTTGGTCCCGAAGAGAGTGTGCGTCAAATTTCGGGAGAAACAGATGTCGGTTCGGCGAACCTCTCAGAAATTCGCGCAGGTGAATCGGTGCCGCTCAACGGTCTCACTGTACATGCTGTCTATGCGAAACCGCCGGACGGCGATGCAGCTGCCGATATAGCACCACCAGATGTCACACACTTGGGATATGTGATTAGCAGCGATGGCATAACGCTTTATTTTAGCGGTGATCCGATCAACAATTTCGCGGAGCATGACGCTTTGGTTTCAGCCGTCGCTGCACATAAACCGGACATCGGTTTTTTGACGAACCATCCGACGGAGGGTGAGTTCCCGTTCTACGATGGGTGCGTGAAAATGGCGACGCGGATCGGACTAAAGCATGCGGTTCCGGTGCATCGCGCCTGTTTCGTTACGCGTGATTACGATCCGAATGAGTGGGCATCCAACTTTCCGTCTGGAGGTCCCGAACCACTAATCATTGAGAGAAATTCACATATAATTTGTAGTTAATAGTTAATAGTTGTTAGTTATAAGTTAAGAGGTGTCGGGATTATCAAAAATCTCTTGTAACTTATAACTTATAACTTATAACTATTTCAAAACGAGGTACAAATATAGATATGTCGCTACAAGAACAAAAAACTGTGCTTGTTGGTATTGTTATGGGCAGTGATTCCGATTTAGAGAAGATGGCGGAAGCTGCAAAGGTTTTAGAGGAATTTGAAGTCCCGTTCGAGATAACGATTTCGTCTGCGCACCGTTCCCCTGAACGGACAATGGCGTGGACGGAAAGAATTAAGGCAGACGGCGGCAGGGTTATCATTGCTGGTGCTGGACGTGCGGCGCATCTTGCGGGTGTTATCGCCGCGCATACGACGCTGCCGGTTATCGGTGTCCCGATTGATGGCGGTCCGCTCGACGGCGTTGACGCGCTGTATGCGACCGTCCAGATGCCGCCGGGGATTCCTGTCGGGACGATGGCGATCGGTTCCGGTGGTGCGCGGAATGCCGGACTGTTTGCTGTCCAAATTTTGGCACTCCAGTTCCCTGAATTGGAGGAAAAGTTGTTGGCATATAAAACGAAATTGAGTGATGGTGTCGCTGAAAAGGCGGCGCGTCTCGAAGAAGTCGGCTACGAGAAGTATTAGCGAGTACGCAGTTAATAGTTGTTAGTACGCTACGCTTTAGGTTATTGGTAAGAGACGTTAGGTTAACACAACATCTCTTAACTTATAACTTATAACTTATAACTTATAACTGCGTACTCGCTGAGGAGTTCTACATGTCCAACGGACAGAATCAGTGGAACAACGACACAGAACTGTTTGATCTGATGGAGGAACGGTTATACGCTGCTGTGATTTCGGATGCGCTGGATGCGGCGGGTTACCGCGAGCAGGCACTGCGCCATACCATCCGTCCGCTTCATCCGCAGGCAGTTGTGGTGGGGCGCGCGATGCCTGTGTTGTGTGTGGATGTCTATGAGATTCCCGATGAACCGTATCAGCAGGAGATCGCGGCGGTGGATAGCCTCAAAGAGAATGACGTTCTTATCTGCTCGACGAACGGGAGTACGCGAATCTGTTTCTGGGGTGAACTCCTGTCAACGGCGGCACGTGCGCGCGGTGCGCGCGGTGCTGTTATTGATGGTTTTATCCGAGATGCTAAGCAGATTTTGGCAATGGGGTTCCCGGTGTTTACGACAGGTTTGTCGCCTGTTGACTCTAACGGGCGCGGCGATGTCGTCGCTTATAACGTCCCGATTGAATGCGGTGGTGTTCCGGTTAATCCGGGTGACATTGTGTTCGGTGATGCCGATGGTGTCGTTGTTGTCCCACAAGCGGTGGAAACGACTGTAATAGAAGCCGCATTGGAAAAGGTGAGTGGTGAGGATCGTACCCGCGACGAACTCCTTGCTGGCGCGACGCTACGCGAAGTTTATGATAAGTACGGGATCCTGTAAAGATTAATCGGGTTTAAATATTAGATATGCAGATTGTATGTCAATGACGGGCTGGGAAACCCAGCCCCTACGAGGTCAGCATTAGTATTCGCCGAAAAAAAATCGGAAGATTGTTATTCGTCAATAACGTAACAAGCACATTTACTGCTTTAAGGCATCTGTTTTGTTTGCTATTCATAGCTTTTATCAAAATCTTCATTTTTCAAAACTCCATGCTTTAGCTTGGAGATGTAGAAAAATGCTAAGTGCTTGTGTCATGGAACTGGGTTTGTTTTAAGGAAGTGATGGTCGAATGTAATCAGGCTTTGTGTCTGATTTTTTG
>JAJDXV010000085.1 GCA_022823085.1 Candidatus Poribacteria bacterium | reverse complement strand
CCTCAAGAACGACCTCCGCTTTAAACTCGGGCGTGAATCTTCTGCGTTTTCGTTTCGCCATCGGTTTCTCCTTTCAGTAAGATTGTATTATAGCACAATCTTGGTTTAGACAGTGGTCTAAAAAACCGATGGCAGTACAATAATTGGGCTTCTGCTTCTTGGATTAACGAAATTTTGGTTTTTGAATTCATTTTATGCTTCTCCTATATGTACTGTCCTGATGATTGTGGTGTTTCTATCCAAGTTGCCGCCTAAACTTGTTAGATTGTATTCGCTTTGCTAGTTGTGCCTTTATGGAAGTGCCATTAACGTGTAAATGTTACGCAAAACAAGAAGAGAAGGTTTCCATATCCCTTGCTTTTGTGGCAACTTGCACTATAATATTTATAGGGTTTACGCAATTATCTTACGAACAGTGATTACCACACATCGCTGGCGAGGTTTTGAACCTTGCCAGCAAGGACACGGCGTAAGTTCTGAGATAAAAAAGTTTATAGGATGTCAACAGTTTAAGGCGACATTTAGTTCAGTGAAAGGAATCAAAGTGTTGGAAAACCTCATCCATGGTTTGGCTGTTCGCGGGGTAACGAAACATTTTCGCCGAACCAAGCGGTCAAAGGAAAAATTACGTTTTCATCAAAAGATTTACAGCCTTTTCAAGCGGGAGAAAGAGGTCATCAAGGCAGTTGACGACATTACGCTTGAGGTTAACATCGGTGAAATCTATGGGATACTCGGTGCGAACGGTTCCGGGAAATCGACCCTGATTCGCCTCATTTCGACGCTACTGCTGCCGGATTCAGGGAGTATTCACGTTTTCGGAGACGATGTTGTGACGCATAGCCTGAAGGTGAGACAGGTGATGAATCGTGTCTCCGTCGAAGCCTCCTTTTTCAAACGCCTCTCTTCAGCAGAAAACCTGATTTACGCTGCCCGACTCTACGGTATCCCCGCGCCGCAAGCCGAGCGAAAAGCGAGACAGATTTTAGAGAGACTCGGTTTCGATGCGGATCGGATGGACGAAGAGATGGAGCAACTCTCACGCGGGATGCAACAGAAGGTGGCGATCGCACGCGCACTCCTAACGACACCGATGCTGCTCCTACTCGATGAACCCACAACAGGACTCGATCCGAAGTCGAAGCGCGACGTACAAGCCTTTATTGAGGATATCCGTCAAGACCGGAATGCAGTGATTCTCCTAACAACACACGATATGGCTGAAGCAGAGAGGTTGTGTGATAGAATCGCAATTATTGATAACGGACGGTTTATCGCTGAGGGAACCGTTAAAGAACTCATCGCCAATACGCCATCAGAGAACGGCGCGTCCACAACATTGGAAGATGTCTTTATCGCACTCATAGGAATTCTACTCATTCCGATCGGGTTTTGGGTCTTCCATCTCGGTGAACGGTATGCCAAACGCGTCGGTCGGTTAAAAAGGAGTGGATAGTTACAAGGCTTACGCCCTACTTTTATTTTTCTGTTTTTCTATTCTATTTCTCTAACACCTAACACGGAGGGGTTAATGTCAGGATATTATAGAGCGCCAACAATTTGTCAAGATACCATTGTTTTTGTGTGTGAGGACGATTTATGGACAGTACCCGTTGAAGGCGGGATCGCCCGACGACTCACGTCGAACCTCGGAACCGTCGGCTCACCACGCCTATCACCCGATGGTGAACAACTCGCTTTTTCGGGACGTGAGGAAGGGCCTGCTGAGGTCTACATCATGCCTGCTCTCGGTGGTGAAGCGAAGCGACTCACCTATCAAGGTGGTAACGCATCTATTGTCGATTGGGATGCCGACGGAAAGCATATTCTCTATTCAAGTAACGCAGGTTTAGCGTTTGATCCGTGGCTATGGAAAATTAGCGCAGAAGGCGGGGAGCCGCAACGCCTATCGTACGGTCCCGCAAACCATATCGACTTCGGTGAGACCGGCGGCGTTGTCATCGGTAGACTCACGCGGGAACCCGCGCGTTGGAAACGCTACCGCGGCGGTACAGCAGGTCAACTCTGGGTAGACATCGAAGGGGATGGGCAATTTCAACCGCTCAATCCTGTGGATAGCAATTACACGACACCTATATGGGTCGGCGAACGTATCTACTTCATCTCTGACCACGAAGGGGTCGGTAATATCTACTCTTGTCTACCTACTGGTGAAGACATTCAACGCCACACACACCAAGATACCTATTATTGTCGCACGGCGCAAACAGACGGGCAACGGATCGTCTATCACGCTGGCGCGGATCTGTTCGTTTACGATATTGAGAACGACACTGAAAACCGCGTCGATGTTGACTTCAGAAGTCCACGTATCCAGCGACAACGGAAATTCGTCAATGCGTCGGCGTACCTGCAAGAGTTTGCACTCACACCGGACGGGCACGCTTTGGCATTGGCGGTTCGCGGTAAACTTTTCACGATGGCGAATTGGGAGGGTGCGGTTCTTCAGCACGGTGAACGGGATGGCATCCGCTACCGCTTAACACAGTGGCTCAATGACGGCAAACGCCTCGTTACGGTTTCGGACGCTGCCGGTGAAGAGGCACTCGAAATCCACACCCGGGATGGGAGTGCTGATGTCGTCCGTCTCGATGATCTCGACATTGGACATGTGCGTCAACTTGCGGTCTCTCCGAAAACTGGAGACGATGAAAATGATCGACTGCTGCTCGTCAATCACCGTCTCGAGCTTTTGCACATTGATTTAGAGACGCGCGAACATCGAGTACTCGACAAAGGTCATTATCGTGGTATCCGAGATGTCGCGTGGTCGCCTGACGGTAAGTGGTGCGCCTATAGTTTTTCACCCACCGAAACGACCCGATCTATCAAACTCTGTAATATTGAAACAGGTGAGACCTGCCTCGTTACCGAACCTGAATTCAACGATTTCGCCCCGGCGTGGGATCCAGACGGAAAATATCTCTATTTTCTCTCTTATCGAGAATTCAATCCGGTATATGATGCGCTCCACTTCGATCTCGGCTTCCCAACGGCGATGCGTCCGTTACTGGTAACTTTGCAGAAGACGTTAGGAAATCCGTTCGTCCCGGAACCGCACCCGCTTGAGGAGGAGAAGGAAGATAAGGATGAAGAAGAAGAAGAGAAGAAGCAGGACGAAGAGGATAAAGCATCTGACGAGAAGTCAGAGAAGAAGGATAAACCGGAACCGATTACCATAGATTTAGACGGCATTTCACAACGCGTCGTCGCCTTTCCGTATCCACGCGGACGCTACGGACGGATTGCCGGTATTGAAGGTAAAGTGATTTTCACTTCTTTCCCAGGAGAGGACGCGACACCGAGTGACGATAGCGAGAATAGACCGAGAGGCACACTGCACGTCTACGACTTCAAGGAACAGAAGAAGGATACATTGGTTTCCGGTATTAACAACTTCCGGCTCTCTGGCGACGCAAAAACCCTCGTCTATTCGTCTGGAAACCGGTTGCGTGTTATCAAGGCTGGTAAAAAGGTGGAAGGCGAAAAGTCTAAGAGCGCAGGCGGTTCAAATCGCCAAACCGGTTGGATCAATCTCGGTCGTATCCGAGCCTCCATTGTACCGACAGCCGAGTGGCACCAGATGTATCGTGAGGCGTGGCGACTTCAGCGCGATTTCTTCTGGACAGAAGATATGTCCGGCGTAGATTGGGAACACGTTTACCAACGTTATCTACCACTCCTTGATCGGATCGCGACGCGCGGCGAGTTTTCCGACCTAATGTGGGAGATGCAGGGCGAACTCGGCACCTCACATGCGTATGAGATGGGTGGCGATTATCGGAGTTCGCCGAATTATGCACAGGGGTTTCTCGGCGCAGATTTCGCTTACGACGCGGAAAACAGCGGGTATCGTATCACGCATATTCCACACGGAGATGTATGGGAAGCGTCGAAAGATTCACCACTCAACGCCCCGGGGGTTAACGTCACGGAGGGCGATATTCTACTCGCTATCGGCGGACAACAGGTCAGCGAGACCGTCTCGCCGGGAGAATGTCTCGTTAATCTCGCGAATCAAGAGGTACAAGCGACGTTCCAGAATGCGAGCGATGGTGAAAAACGGGATGTAACACTCAAGGTCCTCGGAAGCGAGAGAGAACTTCGGTATCGGGAATGGGTATCCAGCAACAGACGGTATGTCCATGAAAAAACGGACGGTAAAGTCGGGTACATCCATATCCCTGACATGGGAAGGCGCGGATATGCAGAGTTCCACCGCGGTTTTCTCGCTGAGGTAAGTTATCCCGGTCTGTTGGTTGACGTACGTTACAACGGCGGTGGACACGTCTCACAACTGCTTTTAGAGAAATTATCTCGTCGCCGCATCGGGTATGACGTGCCGCGTTGGGGTACGCCGCATCCGTATCCAGACGCTTCCGTCTTGGGTCCGATCGTCGCCGTGACCAACGAGAACGCCGGTTCCGATGGCGATATCTTCTCGCACTGCTTCAAACTCATGGAACTGGGGTTGCTGATTGGTAAACGGACCTGGGGAGGTGTCATCGGTATCTCGCCGCACCATCCGTTTGTAGATGGCGGCGGAACGACGCAACCGGAGTATTCGTTCTGGTTTGTTGATGTCGGTTGGAGTGTCGAGAACTACGGCACGGACCCCGATATTGAAGTGGACTATCGTCCGCAGGATTACGACACAGAAGCCGATCCGCAGCTCGACCGTGCAATTGCGGAACTCCTCCGACAGATGGCGGAGAACCCACCGCAGCTCCCCGATTTCGGTGAGCGTCCACGTTTGACATTGCCTACACTACCGAAAGCGGAGTAGAAAATATTTCGACAATACTTGGTAGGCGCGCTTTGTAAGCGCGCCTTTTCTGCTGAATGTCGAATGCTATAAGTCATTTGATCTAAATTGATGAATGTGCTATTATATTTAGCACAAACTATTGTAGTCTTCGGAGACGCTGATCGTAACAAACGAACGGAGTTTCATGGATAAACGATAATCAACAATGCGGAATATACATCCAAGAGAACTACAATTCTACCAGACACCGAATGGGCGAGAACCTTTCACCGAATGGTTTGAATCAATTCAGAATCGTGAGACACAGGATAGAATTCAAAAGCGGCTTGATAGGTTCATGCTTGGCAATTTTGGCGATTGCAGAACTGTCGGTGGTGGCGTTTTTGAGCTTCGTATCCATTTTGGAGCAGGCTGTCGTGTTTATTTTGGGGAAGTGGATAACACAATTGTACTTTTGCTTTGCGGTGGTGATAAATCATCGCAAGCACGGGATATTGAACGTGCAAAAAACTATTGGTTAGAATATAGGGAGACACAACAATGAGAAAATTGAGAACATGGCGCGCATATCTAACTGAGCGGTTTGCTGCTGATCAAGAGGCGGCAATTCGGTATCTCACATTCTCGCTTGAAGAATACCAAGTTGACGGTGACACGCCTTTGCTGCTACTTGCATTACAGACCATTGTGGAATCGCAGGGCGGGATTTCCGTGCTCGCTAAGAAAACCGGAATCGATTCAGAATCACTTTCCGATATTCTGTCCAGCGACGAAGCACCACGGATTGATATGCTCGTTACCATCCTCAACGCGTTAGGATGTCAACTTTTGATTGAACCCATAGCAGACACAGGCCACAGTTTTGAAGCCGAGAGTAAAGACAAAACAGACGTAAAACCGACTCTGGATAAAGGCGTGGAGCAAGTCGCTGAACCGCACCTATCTTGATTTAAGCGGATAGTTCAAGCTTCTATAGACCTGTTGCTCCGCTGGAGCAAGGAGACCGATTTTTTCACATTTCTGCTACATAAACTAAGGTTTCGACAATTTTTACACATAGCACTCCGCTGGAGTGCAGCCCGTTGGCAATGCCTATTCTATAGACATATTGCTCCGCTGGAGCAAAGAGTCTTTTGGATAGGTTAGGTTCTTCTCACGCCAGAGGCGTGATATGTCTATAGTGTCAGATGTCATTGGTAAATGCACTCCAGCGGAGTGCTATGTCTTAGATCGCTCCGATAGGGTAATGCTGTTAGAATATTTACACACCCATTTTTTCCTTGTTAGATGCAACCGTAATTGTTTGTAAAGGCAAGATGGGTAACTGAGGTAATCCGTATGTCAAAAACAATGGAGGATTTTCAGCATGTGGAAAGATCCAATTATTGACGAAATCCATCGGATTCGGGAAGAATGGGCTGCAAAGTTCAACTATAATGCAAAAGCATTACTTGAGGATATTGAACAACAAAAACGAAAAAACTATTTAACAGACGAAGATGGGAACTTCATAAGGGACAAAAAAGGCGGGTTGATTCTCAAACCTGAGTTGGAATCGAAGAGGTCAAGAGATGATGTTTCCGGCGTTCCCGATGGCGTTTAGTAGTGTTTCCGTTGTGCTAAAAGGGGCCCTTAGATAAATGAGGTGGTCTATATGCCAAAAACAGAGGTTGAAACTCGATTCACATATAGGACTTACGCATATCGCTCTTTTGTACCACAATCTGTTAGATTGTGACGCAAAAACGCTGTGTTTTCAGAAGAATTTCATCTGACAGAGCCACCTATAGCCAAAAGTGCGTAAGTCCTGCACATAATTGAATTTTGAAAAATTAAGTAATTGGACCTTCCACGAGAGGATAACACTTATGATACCGACTATAACGAAGTTAATCATAAAAGTTGAGCAGCTTGAATGGGATTTGACAGAGGTGAAAGAGGAATTAATAAAACTTCAAGCATCTGCAATGAAGTCCTTCACACCCGAAGAGCGAAAAGCCATTCGATTAGCCCGCGTACAAGCACAAAGAGAGAGATTACATCCGTCAATTGAAAAGACACTCGGAAAACCCGATCCTGATGCTAAAACTCTTACCGCTGAGGAACTCCAGCAGCTTCAATTGGAAGAAGGCGTAAAGCCAGAGGATAACATTGGTAGTCGTGCTATCATCGAAGAGCGAGAGAGGCGGAGCGAGTGAATTTTTTCTGGTTAGATGCAAGCGCGTGTGTCAAACGGTATGTTGTAGAGGAGGGAACATCTCTCATCAACCGTCTTTTTGCCCATGTTTCGTTAGACGATATGTTTTGCTTGCTTGAAGGGGTCGGTGAAATTATTTCTGTCATCGTACGCAATAAAAATAGAGGAGAAATTACGACAAGAGCCTTCAATCAGGCAAAACGATTATTAGATGATGAGATTATCTATCGCACGGAAGTTGAACTTGTGTTACCAACCGAAAACCAGATAACTGCTTCATGGGAATTCATTGAAAAACACTCCCTCAACAGCACAGATGCTATTCTACTTCAATGTGCCCTTGATGCATCTATTGAGTTAAAGACAAGTGGGGATGATCTGATTCTCGTAAGTTCCGATAAACGTCTTCTGAGCGCATCACGAGAGGAAGGATTGGTCACATTCGATCCAGAAACTGATAATCAAACTACTCTGGATTTCTTTATCAATTCGTCGTAGGTGATTATTATGCATATACTCTGTGCCAATGTAGGCAGCACTTCGTTTAAATACCAAATTATTGATATGGAGACCACGACTTCTCTCGTCAAGGGAGGCGTGGAACGTATCGGCAATTCACCGTCTGCCTTTACGCACGCTGTGCCGGGAAAACCGACACGCGAAGGCGATATCGATGCGCCGACACATACCACCGCAATCGCACACGCGATGAGATTGATTACGGATCCCGAAGCCGGCTGCTTTGAAGACTTAGGACAATTGGATGGAGTCGGGTTCAAAACCATTCTTGCCAAAGGCTATTGGCGTTCGGCACGGATTACTGAGGATGTGATCGCTGCACTGGAGGCATCAACACCGCTCGCACCGATGCACAACCCTGCGTATATCGCCTCTATCCGCGCTTTTCAAGAACTCCTCCCGACGACACCTCTCGTCGCAGTCTTTGAGACGTGGTTCCATCAGACGATCCCGGATTACGCTGCCGAATTCGGTGTGCCTCGCTTCTGGGTCGAACAACACGACATCCGCCGCTACGGCTATCACGGTGCATCCCACCGATATATCTCTGAACGTGTGCCGCAACTGCTTGGACGTGAATCAGCGAAAGGATTGCGTATTATCTCGTGTCATCTCGGTGGCAGCTCGTCTCTCTGTGCTATCAAAGACGGTGAATCTATTGATACCTCGATGGGAACATCGACGCAATATGGGATGATCCAGTCCACCCGTTGCGGTGAGTTGGACGCGTTCGCTGTGTTGTATATGCTCGACAAAGAGGGATTCTCTACCGACGAAATTCGTCGCCAATTGATTGAGGATTCAGGTTTGAAGGGAATCTCTGGCACAAGCGGGGACATGCGCGATATTGAGGCGGCGATCGCAGCTGGCAACGATAACGCGCGTTTGGCACTGGATACTTATGTCTATGGTATCAAAAAATATATCGGCGCGTACATCGCCGCGCTGGGCGGTGTGGATGTGATCGCTTTTGCAGGGGGCATCGGTGAGAAGAGTGCCGCGACACGCGCCAAAATTTGTGAGGGTTTTGAGTGGTGCGGCATCCATTTGGATACAGGAAAAAATGAGCAGGCGACCGGTGAAGTTGACCTTTCCGCGGACAACAGTCGCGCCAAAATTATCGTCGTCGCTACGAACGAGGAACTCATTGTGTCGCGTGAGACTGCGCGCGTTCTGAGTTTGTCGTAGGGGTCGCGAGTGAAACTCGCTCCTACAAGGAAAGGTAGGGTCGCGAGTGAAACTCGCTCCTACAACAAGAAGGAAATCCACTTCACATCAAATATTCTCGTTCCCGAAAGATTCGGATCGCAAGCCACAGCAAACCGATCGTTAGGAGACAGAGGACAAGGAGTGCCACCCAGACGGACGGTGGTGCTTCACCTAAGAAGTCCGAAATTAGGCTCCGACGCAGCCTGTAGTGCGGGAACAGCGTGAAGAGATAGTGCGATATGGAGAGTCGCTTGATCCCCATCGGCATGTACGCAGATATCGTAATACGTTCCCATCCCATCACGAACAGTAACCCCCATAAAACGGGATGCTTGAACTTCGCCGACAGTGCTGCAGCGAATGCACCATAAGCTAACAGCGATAACGCCATTGCTCCGCTATAACGTAGGCTCATACCTAAGTGGAACAGGATGTTTTTATCTAATTTTGGGTGTGTCGCAACAATAAGGGTTAAGATCAGGTGAGACACACCTATGATGGCGAGGGTACCGATGAAGTAAGCAGCGAATTTGCTGAGTAGGATCGTCGATTTAGGAATCGGGCGCATCTGGAGGTACGTCAACCCTTTACCGTCAACCTCATCGGAGATAATAGCCGTACCATAGAAAATCGCAGAGAGGTTCACTAAGAGTCCGTACAGAATGAGTGTTATCATCGGTGTGAACCGATTGACGATACCGCTGCTCTCTACTGTGAACCGGAATATAAGCGCGATAAGAAGCGATAAACCGCATCCAAGCAAGATCAGCGCGGTTCGACGACTCCAGAACATTTGGCGCAGTGTCACCTTGAAAAGTGCGAAATAGGTAGGAAATGTGTTTGCGTGGATGAGCATTTATAACCCTTGAACAATGTGCGTTTAAAATAATATAGGACTTACGCATGCTTCTCTTTTGTAGCATAGACTGTTAGTCTGTGCCCCAAGAACGCTGTGTTTTCCGAGAAATATCCGCGAAAAAAACTGGCTATCGTCAAAATTGCGTAAGTCCTGATAATATTAACATTAATCTGCAGATTTAGCAAGTTTTTAACTTGATTCCGACATCGGATTGCAAAATTAAAGGTAAGTATGTTATGATAACCTATCAATCGTGAGACTTTCTGGCGTTAAGGGAACCGAATACACGTTCCACTGTATCACTTGGAGGATATAGCAATGAATCAGCATGATTTCACTGTCACCGATTCAGAGATCAACTTTTTCAAGACGTTCGGTTATCTCAGTTTCCCGCAACTTATGGCAGACCGGATTACCGCGATCCAAGATGCTTTTGAAGCCGTCTGGGAGGAGAGAGGCGGCGGACACAACGGTAAACCGCACGCAGGCACGGCGCGTTCCTGCATCGTCCCGTTCATCGATCAGAGCGAAGAATTGGCATCCTTACTCGATGATCCGAGGATTTTGGCGATTGCGAAGACACTCCTCGGCGATGATTTCAATTACATGGGTAGCGACGGCAATTTCTACGTCGGCGATACCGGATGGCACTCAGATGGTGGACATAAGTTAGAGGACCCGATGCACATCAAGATTGCGTTCTACCTGGACCCATTGACTCGGCACACGGGCGCGCTCCGCGTCATTCCGGGGAGCCATCTCTTCGGAGATAACTATGCGGACGCACTCTCCCAACAGGTCGGTAAGAGCCAAGAACTATGGGAAATACACGGAAAGGATGTGCCAGCAACAGTCTTTGAAACGACGCCCGGCGATCTGGTGTTGTTTAACCATAACACAAAACACGCCGCTTTCGGCGGTGGCGCACGCCGACGGATGTTCACAATGAACCTCTGTCAACGGTATCCTGATGACAAACTGGACGCGCTACAGGCATATATCGCTGGATCCGCACGCTTCTGGA
The DNA here is from genome assembly GCA_022823085.1 of Candidatus Poribacteria bacterium. Taxonomy (GTDB): domain Bacteria; phylum Poribacteria; class WGA-4E; order WGA-4E; family WGA-3G; genus WGA-3G. Next base: position 49,240 of record JAJDXV010000085.1, on the reverse strand, counting down.
TTGACCGGAAATATGGAGAAAAAATGATACGCACAGCAACACCAGAGCGGTGGATACACCTCGAACAGGTGAGAGCGAACGATGGACATCTCGCAGAACTCGCACGCCAAGCACAAGAGCGGATGAGTGAACCGTCACGCGGATAACTCCTGTTCCCATGTGTCCCGAATAAACGCAACCGATTCCGTAAATCCTTTCTCCCCTGTACGACTGGCTTCTTCAATGCTGAGCCAACCGTCATAGCCGGTTTGTCTGATACGCGAGAAGATTTGCGGGATCGGTGAGGCACCTGTACCGACACGCACAGGTTCAAACACGCCGACTTCACGTAGGTCGAAGATATGCACGACGACGATGCGATGGATAACCGCTTCGAGAAGTGTGAGGACATCTTCACCGAGGACGAGTGGGTTCGCTGTATCGAAACAGACACCGAGGGGTGTATCGGAAAGCGCATCTAAGATCTCTAAGAAAGTTTCTGTGGGTTGTGAGAAGTCCCAATAATCCCACGGTGCACCTTTGGTATGATTTTCATAAGCGAGCGTGATCCCGTGCTTTTCCGCTGCGTCGATGGCGTGTCGGAAGCCGTCTGTCACCCACTGTACGCCTGCTGTACGTTCGGTGCCGGGGTGGTTTTGCCCCGCCGTCACACGAATAAATTTTGCTCCCAACGCTTTCGCCAATGCGATGTCCGCCTTTAGGTCTGTTAATTCTTGCGCGCGTTGTGCCGGATCCGGATGCGTAAAATCGGAGTAACAGGCAATCATGCACGGCGTTATACTATGCGTTTCGAGAGCAGCACGCACCTGCTTTATTGTTTCTGCGTCACGCTCTGGAAAAAACTTGATGCTGAAATCGACCGCATCTAAACCCAATTCCGCACCGAATTGAATCCAATTGGTGACACCGCTTTTTCCACTGAAGATGTCGTCGTAAAGAGAGACAGGAAGGCAACTAAGTTTCATTCTATTTCGACAATGCCTTTAGATCGCCCCAAGTTGTTGCTAATTTACCGTTCGGTTCGACAGCGAAAAAGGCAGAATTTTCGCCGAGATAGTTCAGGACATTCGCTGTGAGGTTTCTCAGGTTCTCACCCTCTTCCGATTTCGCATCGGTATAAACACCGTTGTGGTGTCCGAGCGTAATGATTACACCATCGCCGACCTCGTATTCAACAAGCGGACGTTCTCCAGCACCTGCGCCGCCACCGCGGGTTTTCGTGCCGAGAATGGTGCCTTCTGGATCTGCGCCAAAATTGAAAAAATCTGCGGTAAATCCATCTTGCTGCATACTTGTCAGGAAAACCGGTTGACTGGTATCGAATCCTTCAAAGACTGGGTGCTTTTTACCGTCAGCGGTTGGTACCACGCCGATTTCGGGAGGCTCCTTGCCGAGGGGTTGAAAGACGCGTGGATCGCCACCATCTTCAACACCGAGTTCAAAGACATAGCGGAGTGCTAATGCCGAGAGGAACATACCTCCGCCTGATTCTATGTAGTCAAGGATTGCTTTCTTCGTTGCATCAGCGAGGAACGGGTCTGGCAATGTATTCGTTTCTGTGTAGAACATCCACAGCACAGCGAAAGCCTCCGGTTGCATCGCGGTGCCGCCGCTCTTGAAGTTACCGCTCTTGTCTACGAGAAGTGTTTTCGTTTGGAAATTGTCCGCCGCCCACGCATAAGCGGCTTCTTCTACTTCACCGAGAGTGTTACTGCCTGCAAGTAGCCCAACGGTTACATCTGCTGAATACGCTGGCATAATGACCCACGCCAAAATTAGAAGCGTTAGGCACAGATAGCGAACTGATAATAAATATTTCATGATTTACTCCTCTGTTTTTGATGTATCGGACGTATTGATTATATATTAACATACGTTGAAGCCATTTGTCTATGGTGATTCACAATAAAAAAAATAGGGTGTGTAAATATGCTAACAGCGTTACCATGTCGAAGCAATCTAAGACATGGCACTCCCCTGGAGTGCATTTATCGCTAACATCTGTTCCTATAGACATATCACGCCTCTGGCGTGAGGAGACCCTAACCTTTTCAAAAGACTCTTTGCTCCAGCGGAGCAATATGTCTATAGAAAGGAGAGCGTCCCTCTCGCACTCCAGCGGAGTGCTATGTTCACAAACCTGTCCGTTTTGAAAAAAATCAATATGCTCCCAAAAACTTTAAACACCCGAAAAAAATAAATTTGTTTGATTTTAAATATTTTCATGCTACAATACACCCTAAGTACAGCGCATACATTTGCGTAAACTACAGCATACACGAAAATATTGATTTAACAAAGGAGTGCAGCATGTTTTATAAGTTAACACGTCTACCTATCGGGCAACTGCAGGTGTTCTTTGTTGTCGTTGTTGCGGTGGTAATGGCCTTTGCAGCTTCAACAGACGCAGACCTCAGCGACCCGACGTTATCTGTCTACTATAGTTTCGACGAAGCTGGCGATACCGTCAAAGACGGTTCCATCTATGGTAACGACGGCAAGATTGAAGGGAAAGTCGCGCGAGAAGACGGTGTTATTGGCAAAGCCGTCGTTTTAGAACCAAATACATGGGTGAACTTGAACGGACCGGAATTTGAAAACGCGCCGGTTGAAGGTTTCACCCTCGCCGTTTGGGTCAATCATAATGACTCACCCGAACCACAGAGCATCTTCGACGCGATTGGCACCGACCACGGGAGTGGTCTCTTCCATGTCGAAATCCGTCCCGCCGGATTCAGATGGTTCCATCGAGATGGTGCCCAGGCAGAAGTCTTCAATATCAACCCCGGTCCTGTTATCGACGGTGGAAAGTGGGTACATTTCACTGGCACCTACGACAGTGGTAGTAAAGACGTAAAAACATACGTTGATGGAAAGATGACACACGAGGCGAAAGGGAATGGCGAACTTTCAGACAACTGGGGCGTCTCAGCTGCGATCGGACACCATAAGCAAGGACGCTGGTTCGATGGTCTGATGGACGAGTTCTATATTTTCGGCCGCGCACTGTCCGAAGATGAAATCAAAGAGGTCATGGACGGCGAATTTCTGGCGGTCGAACCCGAAGGTAAACTCGCTACAACCTGGGGCGGCATTAAAGCGCGACGCTAAGATTATCCGTCTGTAGTCGGACGATCTATCGCACCTTGAATAGCAAACTGAATGGCTCGAACACAATGTTTTGCTGTGTTTGAGCCGTTTTTTATGTGGATCTACCGGTGGGGCGCGTATTCCCAATCGAAACGCTGTCGTCCGTAGGTTACGCCATCTATTTCAGTCTGGTGGCAGATGAGGCATCTATGCGCCTCTGTAACGCCGTGCAGCTCATGTGCTAACTGAATCTCTTCTGTGTTATGCACGTGGCATTTGATACACGTATAACTCCGATAATCGGTATCGGCGTAGATGGCGATCTGATCGGCAACTTTCCGAGCGTGGTAGGTGTGTCCATCGTCCGTATCGGTGACCGTCCACGCATTTCCCGGTTCCTTGACCGAGATAGGCGCGGTTGTGGGTACCCTACGTTCATTTTGTAGGAACCACCAGTGCAAGTCGTCAGGGATAATGTCCGATGTATCTAAATCTTCTGGGAAGGTTGTGCTGACATGGAACAGCAATCGTTCAGGCGTATGACATCTTGCACACGGTACCTCATGGACCTCGGTGAGCGGGAAGAATTCGTCGTGCTCCAGTTTCTGTTGCCCGTGGAGAACGATGCTGACGATCAGAATCGGCGCAAGGATGAGGTGGCATCGGAGCAGAATCTGACGCGCCTTACGGGCAGTTAGACTCACAGCGACTCCAGTCCCTAAATTCAATAAGGCGAGTAGGAACGTAAGCCATGAGTGCCACACGAGCGGTTGGAACGCAGAGTGATATAGCACCAAGCACAGCCCCATGGACGCGAGGCGTTGATGGTATTTCAGCCATGTCTGGCGACTGCCCCACCGAATCCAGCGGCTTCGCAGAATATAGAGACTTGCAATAACGATAACGATAGCACCGATGATGCTAATCGTATGTCTCGCCTCACCGAAACTGCCAGCTTGCCATATACATAGACCTGAAATAACAGCGGCACCGACAATGCCGTGCCCGATTTGGATAAAGACTTTCATGCTGTCAGTTTAGCATAGGGGCGCGGTGAAGGCAAGTAAAAAACCACCGATGAAACATAATGACGGAGATTAATAAGAATAACCGTGCTTTGTTCTATGGTAGCCAGTTCCTACACCTTCTTTTTTATTTTCATAAATTTTCCTCTCTTATTTTTTTTAAATATCTGAAAACTAATCAAACTTGTTGTCAGGGAAACGACGACGTAAACCCCATTTCGCTGGATTCTTCAAGCGAGCATCACCAATACGGATCACCTCGCCTTCAACCGTCTCCCACGCCGACAACTTATCGCGGACGCGCGGCGGTTCTCTGCGCGGCGACGCTGAACTTCTCGCAGGTGAGGCGACGACACGCCGAGGCGTGGAACGACGAGGGCTGATAACTGATGAACGAACCGACGGATTCAACCAGATACCGGTGTTCAGCTCCAGTGTCCGCTCGCGACCTTCTGTCGATAGCACCACGGATTTCCCCGATATATCCACAACTTCTGTTGAGGCATCCAGTGTCTCACCGATGCTCACGATATAGGTTTTCTTTCCCGCGGTCGTTTGGAAAATGGCTTTCGAGGGCGTGCTGTCGTCTTTGGGCAGAATGGTACCGAGTAAGCGATACGGCTCTACTCGAACTGGCGGACTCCAACCCAGCGGACGAAAAAGATTGTATTCAAGAATCGGACGGTAGTAAGACGCTGAATCAAAATCTATCGGCGGGATGTCTACACCACGACCCACTGACGAGACAGGCACAACCTTGACCGTTCGGCGCGCTTCTGACGACGAACGACCAAAGAAAAATAAAACAAGATAGAATATAAACGCGCCAAATATCAGAAGATAAACGGCGCGTTTCTTAAACATGAGAATCGACTCCTTAAGCATGGCATTGGGCATACGAAAGACTATCATTACGAACAGCTACAGCTGCTATTTCCGCAGGCGGTACTATCAGCACACGAGCCACCCCCCGTACAATTGCCATTACTATCGCTCGAACAATACGAGTCGCTGCTACTGCTGGCACAGCCACAGCTGTTATTTCCGCAGGCTGAACTATCAGAACACGAGCCATCGCTCGTACAAGTGTTATCACTACCAAAGCTATGACAACTCGAGCCGCTACTTGAACCGCTACCGGAGCCAGAACCGCTACCAGAACCACTGCCGCTATAGACCGGCGCACTCGAACCCGCACAGCAACACCAATTCTGACCGCATTCACCCGGAACACCGGATGTCGAACGCGTCGAACATGCACCATCGTCCGTACAATAGTCACCGACAGTGCTCTGAGAACAGCCAGGACCACTCCCCTGACTACCGCTACCCGAACCACTACCTGAACTACCGCCACCCGAACCGCTGCCTGAACCTTGTGTTTCTCGCACAAGTTCTATGGTAAAAGATGCCGTATCCGTTATCGTGGAGCCACCTAAGTTGATGCGTCCTTCACCAACACCAACACCCCAACTGCCACCAGAAAACGAGAGGGAATTGCCACCCGCAGAAACAGCAGCTATGCCGCTACCCGTGAGCGTCCGATTCCCCGTGCCATCTGTAACAAAATCCCCGCGGGCGAGTGCTGTCGTCGTTTCTGCCTCTGGAAAAACGAATAAGAAACTCACCTTTTCAACGGACACACTCGAATTGAGCTGCAGTCCCGTGTCCAGCGAACCTTCCGCTCGGACACCGACCCAACCTTTTCCATACGCCTCAACTTCGGCTTCTACAGCCAGATCATAACTTGCTTTTTGTGTACTCAGCCAATTGCCTTGTTGGTCATAGGTCTTAAGGACACTTGCCCTCCCGGGATCAGCAGTCGCTGACGCGGAGACCGTGGGACCCGTCATCCGTATATCTGCTGATGCGATGGTGGCAAAACTAACGAAAAATAATACGAACAAAAACATAAAACTTCTATATTTCATCTAATGATCTCCTAATGTTTCGCGGATCTCTGCGATGATTGTGTCAAAAACATCATAATCGACACGGAATGATTCTGGTGGACGCGGAACTAACTCGTGTTCACGGTCACGCATCCGCTGGTACACCGCCGCTTTTTCTTCATCGGTCATCGGGTTACTTGATGGATAACTCAAGTGCGCAGTAATTGTCGGTCTCGGACCCTTCGTCTTTTCGTAGAGTTCCTGTTTCCAGTCCAAACCCAACTCAACTTCTTCCTGTGAAAGTCCGTAGCGTCTGATAACAGACGGATCATCTATTCCTATCAAACAACTGTATCTGACCAATTCTATGTCGGTGAGTTGGTGATAGTTGCCGTATCCTTCACCCCAGACAACATTGATGATGGGGTCCTTGTCTTTTACGAGTTTCGGGGGACCGTCTCCAATTCTCGCATAACGATAGCCGGGCGGCGGCGGTTCGAGTCCAAGAGACGCATAAAAAGCGAGTTTCGCTTTTTCTTGTGCATCTATTTCCTCAGCTGACATCAGCCCCATCTTCTCTGCAACGGGGTCGAAACGTGATGGCTTCTCCACAGAGACGATTGTGTGAATCGGGGTGTGAACATCGCCATCTGCCGAATCCCCCCCATCAGCAACGGCTGTTGTCGGGTGCGCGTTCTTTGGCAACGGATGAACGCGGTCTTGCGTCTCGCCAGCATATTCCGAACCTTGGCGTTCAACGTGCCATATATACAACGTCCCACCAACAACCATCAGCAAAAAGAACGCTAACGCACCTATAAACAGGCGGTTTCGGAAAAGGTCTTTTAACATGTTAAAGTCTCCTATTTTTCACCGATACACGTCTGCATCGGGGATTATTATTTCATCACTTTTGCGGGGAAACCCGCACGCGCTAACGCTCCTATGAGGGCGGAACGCTTCACTTTACTTTTCACAACGACGGTTTGATCCGGGATCGAGACCGAGACGATTTCTAAATCACCCTCTATCTCTTGAAGTGCAGACCGCACTTTTGCCGCACAGCCCCCTCAGTCCAACCCCGAAACCGCTAATTTGATCTCCTCTGTCGGGGGCGCGCAACCGATGAATAACATGACAACACTGAGCAACAACAAAACAGACGAGAAACGGACCACAGACATAGAAACACCTCCATTATCGACCGATCACACGCAGGATGTCCAAAGTTGACAGCCTCGCGACCCTCTGAAGTTTATCAAGTTTATCATGCTGGACATCGGAAAAACACAAACTTTGCGGACATCTCACAGCGTCTGCGATGAGCGGCTTCCGCCACCGATGCTCACACCGACGCAGCGACGGACGCTCGACTTCACAATCGGGTCTGACAGAATCGGGCGGTAAGACTTCGGGGACACACGGGAACGCACGCGGTGAAGGACAGGTATAAGTTTCCGCACGCGCACGGTATGCGAGAAACACCGACACACCTATCAGTCCACACAAGAGAAAAATCAAAAGGCGTTGGTTTCCTTTCAAAACGGTTCTCCTTAAAGGCTGGAAAAAAACTTATGAGGGGTATTGCCGATACGCAACAAAAAAAGAAAGGTTAGGCAATACGTCCCAAGAGGGGCTAGTCTCTATTCTAACACAGAAAACGTACAATCTGCTATTTAAATTATACCCAATTCACAAAAATGTGTGAAAAAAAGTTTTTGCCATTCAACTACAATTTCTATCCAAACATTAGCGTTTGGTTGAACTTCGCAACAGTTGCGAAGTCCCTTAATTAGTTGCCAACATTGATTGAACAAGAGTCAATCTGTGTCGGCATTGTGTTGAGAAATTATCTCTCGTTATTCACCATTTCGGAAACGGGATCCGTTGGGTTATCCTTCGCGGCTTCCTTCCATTGTGCTATCACACGTTTCACGCGCTTCTTAACGTCAGAACGAGAGATGCCAATTGTTTTCATTGCTTTCACAATTTCTGATAGAGGTTGTCCATCCAAGTACCGCTCCATGATTTTTCTGTCGTTCTCCTCTGGGAGACAGTCCATCAATTCTTCTAAATTGAGACCGATGGGTATCAACCACTCAAGAATTCGTTCCCATCTTTTCTGAACTGCTACAGCGTTTGGGCCTACGGTTTCTGCTATCTCTTTAATCTCAGCCCCCGCGAGTTTAAGTTCTAAAACTTTTCGGTTCTTACCTTGGAGGAGACAGAGGAGTTGCCTCGCCAGATACCGATTTGCTTCAGCTTGTTCAGCATCGGTTTCCGAGATAGAGGTCGCGTAGTGTGCGTTTCTTTCGTTGATAGAAAGGCTTTCAAGCGATTCAAGGAATGTGTCCCCCGTTCGCCGCTCCGCATCTCTAATCTCATTACGCGTTAAGTTCGTCGCGATCTTTAGCAACCACCTTAACAACTTTTCTGGTTCTCGGACTTGGTGCCTCTTTTCCATGGCTTTGATAAAGGTTTCCTGCACTATGTCCGCGGCATCTACAGCGGGATCGATGTGATTCCGCATCATTCCATCAACTTTGGCAAAGACTGCCTCGTGATACGTGTTGAAAAGTAGAGCACATGCCTTCTCTTGGTCGTCCGTTTGTAAGAATTGCCGATTTATGCGAACATTATCCTCCACCTTTATCTGTCATAGCCTCCTATATAGGGCAATTAGATTTGTAATTGATTGCCCTCATATATACATGACACCACATCGGGGTGGATTCCGACATTTTGGATTATTTTTTTATTAAATGTGTGTATTAAAAAGGGGGATGTAAACTTTTTTTAGGGTTTTCTCGTATAATATGTTATAATTGACGCAAGATTCACGGATAGGAGGAGAAACTGATGAAGCTGCAATCTATTTTTCTGCTGTTGCTGCTTCTCGCAGTGGTGGCGTTTGCCGGATGTTATACGCAACTCGGTTACCATGCGTCTTCAAACTTTGAACATGGACACCACTATAGAAGTGTGAGAAATGCTGAATCGGAGCATACTGACGAGACGGAAGCAGAAGAATCCGAGCATGGATATAACAACACCGAGACAGAATCAGAAGAAGTTGAACGAGCGGATAAAGATACTGAAGAAGAATCGGAAGGTTATTACGGACGACGGAAACGGACTTCGCGTACCGTCTATGTTTATCCTGATGGATACCATACCTATTCGGTGCCTTACGCGTATGCCTATCCGTCATTTTTTTATTATCCGTACGACCCATTTTACGGATACCGGTCCTATTATGGATACCGCGCGCCGTATTACCGTTACTATAGCGGTTATTATCCCTATAAAAACGTCTATCGTCGATATCACAGTGGAAGTCGGTATGCCCCACTTTCACGGCGGACGTACAAAAAAGGCGATCTACGGCTCGAAAATCGACGTTCTCGCAGCTCACGCGGCGTAACTTCGCCAAGATCGAGATCTGAACAGCCGCTGCAACGCCTAAGGAATCGGAACAAAAAATAGTAGGGTGGTGGGTTTACGCGGACACACTTCACAATTTTGCCAACAAAAATCTGTAGCTTGGAACGAAGTGGAAAGCGGGTATACGAAAAAGCGGTTCAAAATTCTAAACCTACCTAAACGAACCGCAAGGAAAAATTAAAATATGGAGGAGTCGAAACAATGAGACGACCGGTCTATATAATCCTTATCTGTTTATTCCTCGCTGTGTGCTTTGTGCCATTTAGTTCGGCACAGGTAGAAGATATCGCGATCGGGAATACATTCGGTGTCGGAGCGCGGACAATGGGGATGGGGGGTGCCTCTCTCGCACTCGCTGATGACTTTACCGCACTCTATTGGAACCCAGCAGGGATGGCACAGATCCAAAAATTTGAGTTTTTTAGTAGTTTCTCACACAATAGAGCCAATGCGAATACATATTTCACCGGTGACGACATAACGAGGACGAGCCGATCACAGATGCGTCCGAATGCTATCGGGTTTGTTTATCCACTGATGGCGAAACAAGGCGGCTTGGCAATCGGTTTCGGCTACAATCGTCCACAGAACTTTGATTATCAGACTGCGATTACCGGTATTGATCCGAGCTCTGGAACCGATTTCAGCGGACTCTCTGTCGATGAAATTGACGCGAACAGCGGCGGAATTGGAATATGGAGTTTTGGTGCAAGTGTGTACGTCACAAAACGCGTTCTAATTGGGGGTTCGTTGGATTTCTGGAGCGGTAATAGCCTAAATCAATTGGATACAACCGCTACTGACATCGTAAACATAGACGGCGAACTGTCGCGTTTCAGATACGATGATGAGGTCGATCGCGAGTATTCAGGCATAGGCGGACGGGTTGGGCTGCTCGCACATCTGACAGATAATATCAACTTCGGTCTAACACTCGTCGCACCGACTGAGTTAGGCGTTGACGAACTCTGGTATCAATCAACGGTAGAGGTCTATGATGACGGAGAGGAGTGGTCGGACTCCGCAAGCGGGTCTCAAATCTACGACATTGAGCGTCCGTTTGAAGTTGGTGCGGGTATCGCAGTGAAGTTGTTAGACAAACGGCTAATTTTGGCAGGCGATGTACAACTCACAGATTGGACACAGACACGCTACGACCCGGCACCTGCTGAGAACATTTCGGATGACAACTTTGAAAAATACTATGCCACGACGTTTCAGGTGCGGATCGGCGCGGAATACCAGATACCCGTTGTTGATACACACCTCCGTGTCGGCTATTTCCGAGATACTGTGCCGTTCACAGATGCCGAAATTGAGAACGCTCGCGATTTCTTGACAATCGGTGTCGGCAAAATCTTTGAGGATTCCATAAAGTTTGATGTAGGGTACATGCTCGGGACCTCACAACGGAGCCGAAATGAATTAACGACAGAACGACGGACACATCGGGTCTTCGCTTCTGCTGCGTATCGATATTAGATTTTGTATATTGGATGAAAAAATAAAAAGACACGGACGGAGTGGAAACTCCGCCCGTGTCTCTATTTTTTTCTGCTAACGAATGCCATCAAACGAGTTGAATGTAACCCATCTGTGTGCCATCTCCTTTTCGGAGTTCGCCTCTGATGATACGTGTATAGCCACCGTTCCGGTCTTGGTATCGTGGTCCGATGTCATCAAAGAGTTTACGTAGCACAAAATGCTTGTCAAGCGAGGTGGCTTCTTCGCCTCTTCCGGGTTTGTAATGCAAATCTGACCCGTAGAGCATTTTTGCAGCTTGTCGGCGTGCGTGCAGATCCCCCCGTTTGGCGAGTGTAATCAATTTTTCTGCGACCCGTCGAAGTTCTTTGCACTTAGGCAGTGTTGTTCGGATCTGTTCATGTTCAAATAGCGCGGTAGCTTGGTTGCGAAAGAGTGCCTTTCGATGGCTTGAGGTTCTTCCCAATTTCCTGCCGCGTTTCCTATGACGCATCATCTTCCTCCATGTAATCGTTGGCGTGAAGAGTTATATGGGTGGCTGCAACGGAACTTGCGCCATATCATCTTCACCGGTGTCTATGCCGTCCATGTCGTCTAAATCCATTCCGAGGGTAAGTCCCATGTTGGCGAGTTGTTCTTTGATTTCGTTTAACGAGGTGCGCCCGAAATTCTTATATTCCAACATATCCTTTTCCTCTTTTACAACGAGTTCGCGTATCGTTTTAATATTTGCGGTTTCGAGGCAGTTACTTGCTCGGACTGAAAGTTCAAGTTCAGAAACAGGTTTCGCTAAATAGCGGTTTCGCCGTAATTTCTCCTCATCGATTTCGGGTTCCGGTTCTTCGTAGTATTCATCGAATTCTGTAAAGAGGTCAAGTTGTTGGAGCAAAATAGTCGCTGCGCGTGTGACAGCCTCTTTCGCGGTGATGGTTGCATCTGTCCAGATTTCGAGGTTGAGTTTATCAAAGTTGGTCATATCGCCGACACGTGTTTCTTCGACCCAGAAATTCACTTTCTGAACGGGTGAGAATTTCGCGTCGACCGGAATTAGCCCGATCTCCTGTCCTGAAGACCTGTGTTCTTCGGCAAAAGAGTAGCCTCTACCAGTTTGCGCGCGAATCTCTATATCTAACCCCTCACATTCGTCGAGTGTCGCGATATGCTGGTCGGGGTTGATGATTTCAACGCGGGCATCTGTCCGGATATCGGCGGCAGTGACTTGACCGGAACCTTCCGCTTTCAAAGTCATCTCTACCGGGTCATCTGTTTCTATCTTAAGTCGGATCTCTTTGAGATTAAGAATAAGTTGTACAACGTCTTCTACGACTCCCGGAACTGTGGCGTATTCGTGTTTGACCTGTTCAATTCGGACTGCCGTAATCGCCGCGCCTTTGATTGAGGAAAGTAGCACTCGACGGAGTGAATTGCCGAGCGTCGTTCCAAATCCGCGCTCGAAAGGTTCGGCTGTATATTTCGCATAGTCGGGACGTAAGCTGTGTAGATCAGTTTTCAGACGCTCAGGCATTTCTAACTCGGATCTTATCATCGATTTCCTCCTATAGGGTTAAACTGAGTATGAGAACACACACGCATAAGCAGCAACCCGTATGAATATTCAACATCTGCTACTTACTTCTGTGACGGTACCGTATGTTTGGACATCCCTTAATTCCGCCGAGCCTCTTAATATACACATTTCAGAATCAGAATAGAAGGTACTGTATATTCCTAAGCGACTCAGGCTTTGATAACGCACTAAATATAGAGATGTGCCTATCGGGAGTAAAGTTCAATGATGAGTTGCGTTTCAAGGTCCGCAGCGATCTGCTCTACCACAGGAGCACCTTGAACACGTCCTTCCACTTTATCCGTGTCGATTTCGAGCCATTCCGGTGCCCCGCGATGTTGCGCGTATTCCAATGCCTCTTGAATAGTCGCAAGGTTTCGGCTTCGCTCACGTGGTGTGATAATGTCACCAATTTGCACGATATAGGAAGGGATATTAACACGCTTACCGTTGACCGTGAAGTGATTATGCTTCACCAATTGGCGTGCTTGGTTCCGAGAAGTAGCGAAGCCAAGCCGGTAAACGACATTGTCTAAGCGACGTTCAAGAAAACTAATTAAATTTTCGCCAGCAATACCTGATTGCCGTGCAGCTTTGAAATAGTAATTCCGAAATTGCTTTTCAAAAACACCATAGGTGCGTTTGACTTTCTGTTTCGCGCGCAACTGCCGACGATAGTTGTCCCTGCCGCGACGCGGCGGTGTCTGTCCGTGCTGACCTGGCGGATAACTCCGACGTTCAAACGAACATTTGGGACCATTACAGCGCCGACCCTTCAAAAATAGTTTTTCGCCTTCGCGTCGACACAACTTACAAACTGAATCTAAATATCTGCTCATTCGATTTCCTCAGCATCCTCAAACCCGTCGTCTCTTCGGAGGACGACATCCATTGTGCGGAATAGGAGTCACGTCTTTCATCAAACTGATTTCAAGCCCCGCGGCGGCAAGTGCTCGTATAGATGACTCGCGCCCGGAACCGGGTCCTTTGACTCTTACCTCCACCCGTTTCATGCCGTGATCCATTGCCCGACGCGCACACGCCTCTGCTGTCTGCTGTGCTGCAAACGGCGTTGACTTCCGTGAACCCGTGAAAGTCATACCAGCATTCGCCCAGGCAACGGTGTTTCCATTTAAATCTGTGATCGTTATGATCGTGTTATTGAAGGTCGCTTGAATATGGGCTATACCTTCTGGAACGTTCTTGCGTTCTCGTCTTCTACCACGCAAAACGGTTCTCCTTTCGATTAATAGTTGTCTGTAGTTTTCAGTTTTCAGTACGTTCGCTACGCAACCTTTCAGTTAATAGTTTTCAGTACGTTCGCTTCGCTCACTTTCAGTTTTAGAAGTTTTCAGTTTTCAGTACGTTCGCTACGCTCACTTTCAGTTATAAGTACGTGGTTGATTTACCTACCACCTCTTAACTTATAACTGTTAACTGAAAGGCGTACTCGCCGTACTGAAAACTAATACCCTGAAAGGCGTACTCGCCGTACTGAAAACTAATACCCTGAAAGGCGTACTCGCCGTACTGTTAACTGCGTACTCGCTAACTGATAGTTCTTAACACTAACCGCTCTTACGGGCTGTCTCTTTGGCTTTTCTGCCGACAGAGATCGTTTTCGCTTTGCCTTTACGGGTTCGCGCATTCGTATTCGTACGCTGACCACGAACCGGTAACTGGCGGCGGTGGCGCAACCCGCGATAGCTGTTAATGTCCATCAGACGTTTGATATTCTGATCGATTTCGCGGCGAAGGTCACCCTCAATTTTGTAGTCTTGAATCTTATCCCGGAGTAGACTAATCTCGTTCTCAGCGAGGCTATCAACTTTCTTCCCCGGATCAATACTAAGGTCGTTAACGATTTCGGAAGCGGTGTAACGCCCGATACCGTAAATTGCTGTCAGCGCAATATCTATCCGTTTGTTTCGGGGTAAATCAACCCCAGCTATCCTTGCCATGTGTCTCCTCCATTTTAATAGTTATCAGTTATCGGTTAAGAGGTTTGCGAAACGGTAACGTTTTTTCCTAACTGTTAGAGCCGATTTGGGTAAGGATCGTTACCCGCAAACTTAAAACTCTCCCAAGTTAGCTGATGACAATTGTTAAAGGGTTAGCCTTGCCGTTGTTTGTGCTTCGGGTTTGAAGGACAAATAACTCGGACAACGCCTTTTCGCTTAATAATTTTACATTGGGCACACATCTTTTTCACAGAAGGTCTGACTTTCATGAGAACCTCTTTCAGAATAAACGTACTTAACGCCGTCTACCTTTGAGTTTTCGGTCTTTTAGGAATCCTTCATAATGCCGGACGGTCAAGTAGGATTCGATTTGTGACATTGTATCGAGTACGACACCGACAACAATCAAAATAGAAGCGCCATCGACCATAGTGGCTCCGATATTGAGCCGTTCTGTGATAATAATTGGAATCACGGCGATAGCGGCGAGAAAGACTGCGCCGGGGAGCGTGATCCGTGTCAGAGTCGTATTGATATAATCTGCTGTCTGTTTACCGGCACGGATACCGGGGATAAAACCGCCATATTTTTGCAAGTCCTCAGCCATTTGGACCGGGTTGATTTGGACTGCTGTGTAAAAATAGGTGAAACCGATAATTAATAACGCATAGAACGTGAGCCACAACGGCGTTCCTGTTTCAACGAGTGCTTGTGCGGTTGCTGCCCACTCCCAATCCCGTGGAAGAAAGCTAAGTGCCGTTGATGGGAACTGAATAAGCGTGATTGCGAAGATGATTGGAATCATACCTGCAGCGTTAACACGCAACGGCAGATGGGTCGATTGACCACCAATCACTCTACGTCCACGTATCTGTCTACCGTATTGGACTGGAATCTTCCGAACAGACAACGTGATAAAGACAGTGCCTGCGATTGCTACAATAATGAGGATAACCAGAACCGCGAGTTGCGCGATCCCGAAGTCCGCTCTTGTAAAAAGACTGCTTATAACCGTGGTAACACCGCCCGGTAGACCTGCGATAATCCCAACGGTAATAATCAACGAGATGCCTTGTCCAATCCCACGCTCCGTGATCTGTTCGCCGAGCCACATAACGAAGGACGTCCCCGCCGTAAGGGTCAGTACGACCAGAAAATGCCACCATAAATTCGGGTTCCGAACGATCTCACCCGCTTGCCCCGTAATGGCTTCTGGGTTCCGCAAGACGATACTAATCGTTATCCCTTGAATGATACTGAGGATAACGGTACCATATCGTGTGTACTGGGTCATTTTTTTTCTGCCATCGGGTTCTTTGGAGAGTTTCTCCAGCGAAGGGACGATGACACCGAGGAGCTGCATAATGATTGAGGCACTAATATACGGCTGTATACCGAGTGCGAAAATCGTCATCTGACTAAACGCACCACCAGAAAACAGGTCAATGAACCCAATGACATTGCCCCCACGCTCCATGAGTTGTTCAAAAAACGCTTCGAGTGCCCCATCGTCAATACCCGGCAATGTAATATGTGCACCGAGGCGGTAGACAATCAAGAGCAACGCTGTAAAAATGATACGTTTCCGCAATTCCGGTATTTTAAAAGCGTTTTGGAATGCCTTAATCACTTATTTTATGTCCTCCTCGTTTGCAGGCTCTCAAGCAGTGCTATCTGTATTGCCATGTAAGCCGAGCACCTCAGCCGTGCCGCCCTTGGATTCAATTTTCTCAATCGCTGATTTTGAGAAACGGTGCGCTTGCACTTTTAATTCTTTTTCGAGTTCACCATCCCCGAGGATTTTTATCAGGGCATCTTTGCGTTTGATTAAGCCTGCTTCGCGAAGGGATTCAGGAGTTACCACCGCAGCATCAGCGAAAAGATTCAGTGTCTCTACATTAATAATATCGTATTCGAGTCGTTTGTGTCCAGTCCGCCGGGGACCGCGCTTCGGAAGGCGGCGGACCAACGGCATCTGCCCCCCTTCAAACCAAGCTGGGATTGAACCGCCGGATCTCGACTTCTGTCCTTTATGACCGCGTCCACAGGTTTTACCCCAACCTGAGCCGGGGCCTCTGCCGACTCGTTTTCGCGAGCGTTTTGACCCAGGCGCGGGTTTAAGTTCATTCAATTTCATTCGATTGCTCCGTTCCTTAGCAATTTGGTCTCTGCTAACGTTTCTGGCGTAATTCTTCAACAGATAAATCGCGCAAACGTGCGACTTCGTTGATATCCTTGAGGTTCTTCAATCCGAGCATCGTCGCTTCGGCAATATTCTTGACGTTCCGAGAGGATAAGCATTTTGTCAACGCGTCTCGGACACCGGCAAATTCGAGGATCGCGCGCGTCGCGTGACCGGCAATAATCCCTGTTCCGGGACTGGCCGGTTTCAGCAAAACTTTCGCTGATTTAAATTCGCAGGTAATTTCATGGGGGAGCGTACCGTTGGTAATAGGCACCCGAATTAGGTTTTTTCGTGCATCAGCAAAACTTTTTCGGAGTGCGCCTGCAACTTCACTTGCGCTGCCGAAGCCTATACCGACAATACCGTCCCGATTCCCGACAACCGTGAGCGAGTTAAAACTCGGCGTGCGGCGTCCCTTACCGACGCGCATCACCCGGTTAATCGTAATCATACGTTCCTCAAATTCGGATTCAAATTCGTCAGGGTTGATTTTTTCTTTTCGCAAAAAACTCTCCTATCCGATTCAGTGCTGTTCCGCCGATATATGCGGCAGAGGAATCGGTTTGCGGCGCATTTAGAACTTCAAGCCAGCCGATCTCGCCGCTTCAGCAAGGGCTTTAATACGGCCGTGGTAAATATGACCGCCACGATCAAAGACGACTGCCTCAATTCCTTGCTGCTTCGCTCTTTGGGCGATCAGGGCACCAACATTCTCCGCAGCTGCTACATTCCCACCGTTTGATAAATTCTCTTTCAGTTCAGGGGACAAACTGGAGGCTTCGGCAACCGTCACGCCAAGTTCATCGTTAATGAGCTGGGCGTAGATATGTTTTAAACTTCGGAAAACGGCGAGCCTCGGTCTCGCACCCGTCCCGCTAATTTTTAATCGGACACGACCACGGCGACGTTGGTGGCTCAACCGCTTCTTTTTTATAAGTCTCAAGGGATCTCCTTATTACCGTAGAGGCGCGTGCTATGTCATAGGGTTTCCAAAATTTGCTGCATCGCACGCAAGATATAACACCACTAACCAACTGCAGCTTTCCCTTCTTTTTCTGGGACACGCTCGCCATCGTAACGGATACCTTTACACGGTTTATAAGTGTCGGGTTTCCGAATCTGACGAATAGTCGCTGCAACCTGTCCAACAAGCTGTTTATCAATGCCGCTGACAATGATAGGCGTGTGCGCTTGACCGTCTATTGTCTCTGATCCTTCGACGCTTAATGTAATACCCTCAGGGGGCGTGTAAGTAACAGAATGTGAATAACCGACATCAAGCACCAGATCATTATCACGGTTGACTTCGGCACGGTAACCTGTACCGACGACTTGCAGTTTTTTTTCAAAACCGTCTGAGACACCGGTAACCATATTCGCGATTAAACTACGCGCTAAACCGTGCAAGGCTTTCGACTGTTTAAGTTCACTCGTTCTTTGGATGGTTAAAACGTTTTTTTCAAGCGTCACATCAAGCCCATTTGGGAGTTCCCAATTCAGGCTCCCTTTAGGACCCTCGACTTGTACATCGTTGTCATTTACAGCGACCTGTACTTTGTCGGGCAACGGAATCGGTTTTATTCCAATACGTGACATTCTATTTCTCCAAGTTCGTTGAGAGCCATCAGCCAACACAAAAACTTACCAGACATAACAGAGTACCTCGCCGCCTATTTTCTCTTCCCGACACTCTGGTGTGGTTTTTATACCGTTGGAGGTCGATAAAATAGCGATACCGAGACCGCCATAAACTCTCGGAAGACTATCAGATTTCGCGTAAATCCGTCTTCCCGGCTTACTGATACGCCTGAGGTTTGTGATGACCTTCTCTTTTTTCGTATTCCCGTATTTCAAATAGATTCTTAAAATCCCCTGTTTACCATCATCAAGCAGGCGATAGTTTCGGACGAAACCTTCTTCAGTCAAGATACGCGCAATTTCCGATTTGACTTTTGAAGAGGGGATCTCAACGCGTTCATGTCCTGCCATATTGGCATTGCGGATACGTGTCAGCATATCTGCAATCGGATCGGTCATCGACATGAAAGATTCTCCTTATTTCATTTTCTGTTGTGGATAGCCATTCCAAGTTGTATGCGTCTGCCGTCAGGCGACACAGGGTTTCCTTTCCTACCAACTCGCTTTTCGGACACCGGGAATTCTACCGGCGCGAGCGAAAAGACGGAAACAGATACGACACAACTCAAACTTGCGTAGATACCCGCGCGCCCTTCCACAATTTTTGCAACGGCTATATTGTCGAGTGCGGAACCGCGGGGTTCGCTTCTGTTTGGCAATCCATGCTTTGCTTGCCACAGTTTAGGTGCTCCTTTGCTTTTTTATCCAGGGTGTTCTGATTGAAGTACCTGGATTTTAGAAGTTAGCCGCGTGTGAAGTTGACAGGGATTAGGCATCCGTTTTCTGGTACCCTCTACAGCGACACCGTCCTATTTGCGGAACGGCATCCCCAATAACCTTAATAATTCGCGACCTTCTTCGTCTGTTGGGGCAGTGGTAACAACTGTTACGTTCAACCCGCGGATATCATTAACCTTATCGTAATCAATTTCGGGAAAAATTAGCTGCTCTGTCAGTCCGAGCGAATAATTACCTCGGCCGTCGAATGCATCCGGCGAAACGCCCCGAAAATCCCGGATTTGCGGGAGAACGATGTTCACTAGTCTGTTGAAAAACTCATACATCCGCTGCTGTCTTAGCGTAACTTTACATCCGATAGCAAAACCTTCTCTGATTTTAAAAGCAGAGACAGCTTTCTTCGCGTATGTAATAATTGCGCGTTGACCGGCAATGAGTGTCAATTCCTCAACGGCATCTTCCAATGCTTTCGGGTTCTGCAGCGCTTCCCCGACACCAATATTAAGTGTAACCTTCTCCAACTTCGGAATCTGCATCACATTGTCGTAATCAAAATGTTTGAGCAATGCTGGCATAACTTCCGTTTGGTAAAATTCTTTGAATGGGCTCATGAGCCGTATATCCTATAAAAATAGCGTATGCAGTCAGGTCTGTTTTGGTAACACTTTCTGTATCCGTGTGTTTACCTACTCAACCTTTTTCAAATTAGAAATATGAATAGTCCCTTCGCGTTCAACGACACCGCCTTCTCCCATTTGGCTG
Organism: Candidatus Poribacteria bacterium; assembly: GCA_022823085.1. Lineage (GTDB taxonomy): Bacteria > Poribacteria > WGA-4E > WGA-4E > WGA-3G > WGA-3G. The sequence continues at coordinate 29,456 of JAJDXV010000085.1, read as the reverse complement.
GGTCGGAGATGGCGTTTAACAATGTGAACGCCTTCAACGATGGCGCGTTGTTTTTTCGGGTACACTTCCAAAACAACACCTTGCCGCCCTCGGTCTTTTCCGCTAAGGACTACAACCGTGTCATCTCTCTTGATATGCAGTTTCGCTCGTGACATGGGTGTTCTCCTAAATTACCTCTGGTGCGAGTGAGACGATTCGCGTGAACGCTTTTTCTCTTAATTCACGTGCCACGGGACCGAAAATGCGCGTCCCACGCGGTTGATTCTGCGGGTCAATGAGAACAGCAGCGTTTTGATCAAACTTAATATAAGACCCATCTGCCCGACGGTACTCTTTCGTTGTGCGGACGACAACTGCACGGACAACTTCGCCAGCTTTGACCTGTGTGTTCGGTACTGCTTCCTTGATACTTGCGACAATCACGTCGCCAACGCGCGCGTAGCGACACCGCGTACCACCAAGTACACTGATGCACATGAGCTTCCTCGCGCCAGTATTATCTGCACAGGTTAATCGAGTATATGATTGAACCATTTTTGTATCCTCTTCTACCGTTTTCAAAACGCTCTGCTTTGGAAACGTGAGAGTCTGGATGAAAACCTTTCTTCTCAAGTGCCATACAGGCATTATCTATTGTTCCTTCCTCTCAGGTATTGTGAGTGAGGAAGGCCGTCGGTGCTTCTGCGCTTTAAGCGTTACCGGTTTCTACAGCACTGATAACCGTTTGGACACGCCAACGCTTATGGCGGCTCAGCGGACGTGTTTCAATAACTTGAACCACATCACCAACGTTACAATTATTCGTTTCATCGTGAGCCAAGATCTTCTTGGTTTTTCGGACAACCTTCTTGTAAAGAGGATGTTGATATCGACGAACAACCGAAACGGTAACAGTTTTGTCCATGTCGTTACTCGTCACAAGACCTGTCTGAACCTTACGATGTCTTTGTCTTTCTTCGTTCAAATTGAGTCTCCAAATCCAGTCAAAACCTATCAGTGTACACACTTTAGAGGCAGACATTTAAAAAATCGGGGCATTGAATTGCGGGGCTCACGTTTAACCTGCGACTTCTACCTGCTGTGCACGCGCCCTGAGAATCGTCTTTATACGCGCGATATCTTTGCGAAGTTTACCGACGCTGGTCGTGTCTTCTTGCTGTCCTAAAATGCCTCTGAATCTTTGGTTAAACAAATTTTCCTTCAGCACTTGCAGCTCGCTTTCCAATTCTTCGGTCGTTCTGCCTCGGAGTTCATCGGCTTTCATGTTTTCTGCCTCCTTACGGGTCTTCAAAACGATACTCCACGTTTACATGTACGTAATTTTTATAGCATCTGAACTGTAGACGAAATTACGTATCGCGTGTAACGAACTTAGTTTTGATTGGTAACTTGTGGGCGGCTCGTTCCATCGCCCCTTTAGCATCTTCAAGTGAAACGCCACTTAATTCAAAAAGGACTCTACCGGGTTTGACGACAGCGACCCAATGTTCTGGGGGCCCCTTCTTGCCTTTCCCCATCCGCGTTTCAGCAGGCTGTTTACTCAGTGGTTTGTGCGGAAAAATTTTTATCCAAAGTTTACCGCCACGGCGTACATATCGCGTGATAGCAACGCGGGATGATTCGATCTGGTTGCTGGTAATCCAACCCGCTTCCATAGCTTGCAAACCATATTCACCGAAGTTAATTCGTGAACCGCGCAGCGGTTTTCCACGACGTCTTCCGCGATGCACATAACGGCGCATCACGCGTTTTGGCATTAACACCTTAATGACTCCTTAAAATCTGTTAATTCGATGACGCGTCGTTGGAAGACCCTCGACCACTCTGACGCCGTCTCCGTCGACTTCTACCCCCGGACTGCCGGGAACGGCCATCTTGAGAGCCAGAACGTCTGTTATTACTACGACGGCGATCAGAGCGTTGGGTTCCAGTGTCTTCGCGCCGGCCGGATTGACGACGCTCCGCGGCACCGCCTTTTAACTCGTCTGGCACCCCTATAATTTCACCTTTGAAAATCCACGTTTTAACACCGATTTTACCGTAAGTCGTATTCGCTTCGGTGAAGCCGTAGTCAACATCGGCTCTCAGGGTATGCAGCGGAACCCGTCCCTCAATGCTGGATTCCGTACGCGCGATCTCCTTGCCGTCTAATCTTCCACTGACCATGACCTTTACACCCAAAGCCCCGGCTTGTATTGAACTCGTAATATTGCGACGCATCGCCTGTTTAAAACCGGCGCGTCGTTCTATTTGGGTCGCGACAGCCTCTGATACAAGTTGGGCATCAAGTTCGGGCGTTTTGATCTCTGAAACATTGATACGAACGGGGCAGCCTACCTCTTTTTCGAGTAAGGCTTGCAACTTCTCAGCTTCGGCACCGCGACGACCGATAACGATTCCGGGGCGCGCTGTATGGATATTAATGCTGCAACGATCCGCAACCCGCTCCACTTCAACGCGCGAAATACCTGCACGCGCAAGCTGCTCTTTGACAAACTCCTGAATCTTGAAATCCTCATGGAGCCACTTGGCGTAATCCCGTTCGCTGTACCATTTTGAATCCCACGTCTTAATGATACCTAAGCGTAATCCACGGGGGTGAGTTTTTTGTCCCACGCAAACCTCCTGTTAAACTATTATCTGCCCCAGCGTGACGTGGAGGTAAGGTAGTTTTATCAGTGGTGCAATAGAAGTGTGTACACCTTTACTCACCATCTTCTGTACTCTCCTCGTCAACGACGACGGTAATATGACTACTCCGTTTTAAGATTCTATTTGCCATACCGCGCGCCCGGGGGCGTATCCATTTCCGCGTAACACCTTCATCAACACGGATCTCTTTGACATATAAATCTGCCGTATCAATGTTAGGATCCTTGTATTGCGCATTCGCAGCCGCTGACTCAATCAACTTGTAAATGATAGGTGACGCAGCTTTATGCGTAAAACGTAGTTGACTTAACGCATCTTCAACGTATTGATTACGAACCAGATCGGCTACCAAACGCGCTTTACGCGGCGCAACCGATGCGTTCCTAATTTTAGATCGGGCTTCCATCAGTATCTCCCAATAAAAGCAAGTTACTGGTACCATCACGCTCTTCAACAAGGCAGATGCCGTTATGAAAAGAGGATGGGTTGCTACAAAATTATCTTGGCCCCCCCGCTGCGTGAGAGCGGAAGGTACGAGTCGGCGAGAACTCTCCAAGTTTATGTCCTACCATGTTTTCTGTGATATACACCGGAAAAAATTTTTTACCGTTGTAAATTGCCAAGGTATGCCCGACCAATTCAGGCGTAATCATTGAGCGACGCGACCACGTCCGGATCACCCGTTTCGTACCAGAGTTTTCCATAGCCGCTACCTTCTTGGCGAGCTTCGGGTCTATATAAGGCCCTTTTTTGATAGAACGTGCCATGCTGTTTCTCCTCTATCCTTGTAAAGCGTGAACTTCACTTAACCAGCCTATCAAGTCAAACCTATTTTCGTTTACCGAAAATATAACGGCTCGATTTCTTTTTCGGGTTCCGGGTTTTATAACCTTTCGTCGGAACACCCCAAGGCGTAACGGGATGTCTTCCGCCCGAACTCTTACCTTCACCTCCGCCGTGCGGATGATCAATCGGGTTCATCGCGACACCTCTCACCTTTGGGCGTTTACCGAGCCATCTTGAGCGTCCCGCTTTACCGATCACTATCTGACTCACGTTGCCAACCTGACCGAGCGTTGCCATTGATTTTACAGAGACAAGCCGGATTTCTCCAGACGGCAACCGGATACGTGCATATTTCCCCTCGCGGTCAACCAACTGTGCAGAAGTACCGGCACTGCGGACAAGTTGCCCGCCTTTACCCGGTTTCATCTCAATATTGTGGATTGAAGAACCGAGTGGTATTTTTTCCAGCGGTAAGGCGTTTCCGACCCGAATTTCAGCATCAGCCCCCGCATTAAGCATATCACCGACTTGAATACCGACGGGGGCAAGAATATAACGTTTCTCACCATCAACGTAATGCAGGAGGGCGATGTGTGCTGAACGGTTCGGATCATATTCAATCGCAGCAACTTTCGCCGGAATCCCAAATTTATCGCGCTTAAAGTCGATGACTCGATAGCGGCGTTTGTGTCCGCCACCACGCCGCCTGACTGTCAAACGTCCAGTCGAATTGCGACCGGCTTTCTGTTTGCTACCTTTGACAAGAGACTTCTCCGGCTTACTGCGCGTAATCTCTTCAAAGGTATAACCCGTCATAAAGCGACGGCTTGGGGTTACAGGTGAATATGTTTTAGGCACTTTGATTTCCTTTTTTTCTAGCCGTCAGGGCGGGTTTTCTACGAAACCCTTTCAGCCTTCAGACACAAGAGGCTTATTTGTATGCGGAAAACCGCGCTGCGGACTGCTGATTGCTCTTCCTATATAGTCTCAAACGCTTGGATGCTTGCGCCTTCTCTGAGTGTAATGATCGCTTTTTTCCAATGCGGTTTCCGGCCGCGCTGGTAACGCAACATTTTACCTTTCGGTTTTCCACGGACATGCATCGTACGAACTTTGAGAATATCACCTTGGATATCGAATAACTCTTCCGCTGCGCGCCGGATCTCTGGTTTCGTTGCCTTACGATCAACTATAAACGCGTACTTATTCTTCTCACGAAGTATGGTGCTCTTCTCTGTAATTAGCGGTTGCAGTATAATCTGATATGCATCTCTCATCAGTCTTGTCCTTCCGGTTCTGCGTCAGCGTTCACAAACTTGGCTTCGAGTTTCTCTGCAGCGTTCTCTGTGATTATGAGGGTATCATGCCACATAATCTGATATACGTTAAGCGTATTCCACGTGCAACTATGAACTTTTGGGATATTGCGTACAGAAAGATGGATGTTAGCGTTATGTTCATCAAGGATGAGTAGCACCTTTCCATCAACATTCAATGCGTTTAGCATCTTGATTATATCTTTCGTTCGAGGCTGCTCAAGCGTGAAATCTTCAATGAGAATACACTGTTGATTCTGGAACCTGTCAGCGAGGGCACTATGTATCCCGAGTCGCCTGACCTTTTTCGGTGTGTACTGCCGATAGCTACGCGGTTTGGGTCCGAAGGCTACACCCCCGTGAACGCGATTCGGTGCCTTACCATCTCCGACACGGGCCCTACCTGTTCCTTTCTGACGGTAGAGTTTCTTTCCACTCCCTTTCACTTCGCTGCGGGTTTTGGCAGCGGCATCACCTTGCCGCTGATTTGCGAGGTAAGCGACGACACACTGATGAATCACCGGCGCGTTGACCTGAACATCGGTGAACGCTTCCGCTAACTCTTTTTGGTGCAGAACCTCTCCTGACTTGTTATGTACGTCTAAAGTTGACATATTTGCATACTCGTATTGTTTTGGCATCCGTTCGATAACGATTGCCTGTCTATGATCTCGGTGCCTTTATCGCTTTTCTGATCAAAAGCAGCCCGTTCGGTGGTCCTGGAACTGCCCCTTTTACGACCAAGAGATTACGTTCGGGATCGGCTTGGATCACGGATAAGTTTTGGGTGGTGTGCCGTTTGGCACCGTGGCGTCCAGCCATCCGTTTGCCTTTAAAGACGCGTGAGGGTGTCGCACTTGCGCCGATGGAACCTGGTCGACGGAGGTCTTGTTCACCGCCGTGGCTCTTCTTACCACCGCCGAAATTCCAACGTCTTACGACACCAGAGAAACCGCGCCCCTTTGAGGTCCCCGTCACATCAACGAGTTCACCTTCTGAAAAGACGCTTGCATCTACAACGTTGCCGACAGATAGATCATCAAGGCTCTGGACACGAAACTCGCGAAGCACAAAGGTCGAATCGACGCCTGCTTTCGCTAAATGTCCACGTTTGGGTTTATTGATGCGACTCTCTTTTTGTTCGCCGAACCCCAATTGAACGGCTTGATATCCATCTTTTTCTTGCGTCTTGAGTTGGACGATTGGACACGGTCCCGCTTCAATAACGGTAACCGGCACCGCTTCTCCTGAATCTTCAAAAACTTGTGTCATGCCGACTTTGCGGCCGATAATTCCATTAACCATTTTTTCGCTCTCCTCCATTACGATTCAGAGACCGATGGACAGGTTTACATACAGCCCGACCCTGTGGTTTCTAAGCCCGCGGAGTGGAGAACAATCATCTCTCCGACTACAATAGCGTAATTTTGACATCAACACCGGCAGGCAGATCTAAACGCATCAACGCATCAACCGTTTTAGGCGTTGTCTCTAAAATATCCAACAGCCGTTTATGAATCCGCATCTCAAATTGTTCACGCGATTTCTTGTCGGTAAATGTTGAACGTTGAACGGTATAGATGTGTTTCTTCGTCGGCAACGGAATTGGACCGGAGACAACCGCTCCTGTCCCTTTCGCTGTGTCTGCTATCTGCTTCGACGAATGGTCTAACAACCGATAGTCAAATGCCTTGAGTCGAATGCGAATTTTTTGATTGTCCATCTTTTCATATCGCCTTCACCAAACTGCAACGTCGTTGATTGACATCTTCGGCGCATGCCGAAACGTTTCCGTGTTGGTGTACTTATAAAGGCGGAGTGTGAACCCCGCCTAATCTCTTATTCGAGGATTTTGGAAACAACACCTGCACCGATGGTTTGTCCACCTTCTCGGATAGCGAATCGGAGTTGCTCTTCCATCGCAATCGGTTTCGAGAGTTCAACGGTAATCTGTGCGTTGTCGCCGGGCATAATCATTTCGATGCCTTCGGGGAGGTCCATCTTACCGGTTACATCGGTTGTGCGGAAATAGAACTGCGGTCTATATCCAGTAAAGAATGGGTTCCAACGTCCGCCTTCCTCTTTGGTGAGAATATAGGCTTCAGCCTCAAATTTCGTATGCGGTGTGACACTACCGGGGACTGCCAGAACCTGTCCACGTTCGATATCATCACGTTCAACACCGCGGAGCAGTGCCCCGAGGTTGTCGCCGGCGCGCCCTTCGTCAAGGTTCTTGTGGAACATCTCAACGCCTGTGATAACAGTCTCTTGGGTTTCACGCAGACCAACGATCTCAACAGGATTTCCGACATTGATGACACCACGTTCAACGCGACCGGTAGCAACCGTACCACGACCGCTGATAGTGAAGGTATCTTCAATAGACATCAGGAAGGGTCTATCCGTGTCACGGACAGGCTCCGGGATGTAGCTATCAACAGCTTCCATCAATTCAATAATTGATTGGCATGATTCGCTCGTCGGATCTCCGTCGGCTTCCATCGCTTCAAGAGCAGAACCTATAACGATCGGGATATCGTCACCTGGGAACTCATAATCGCTTAACAGCTCGCGGACTTCGAGTTCGACGAGTTCAAGCAGTTCTTCATCATCAACCATATCGGCTTTATTCAGGAAGACGACGAGAGAAGGCACGTTCACCTGACGGGCGAGCAGGACGTGCTCACGCGTCTGCGGCATCGGACCATCAGCAGCAGATACGACGAGAATCGCGCCGTCCATCTGTGCTGCACCTGTAATCATATTCTTGATATAGTCAGCGTGTCCTGGGCAATCCACGTGCGCGTAGTGCCGATTTTCGGTTTCATACTCTACGTGCGCAGTATTAATCGTAATACCACGCTCTTTTTCTTCGGGTGCCTTGTCAATGTCTTCGTAGTTCTGGACGTAATCCGCATCGGCAAGTTTAGAGAGTACCATAGTAATCGCCGCTGTCAGCGTCGTCTTACCGTGGTCAACGTGCCCGATCGTCCCAATATTAACGTGTGGCTTAGTCCTTTCAAATGTTTGCTTAGCCATTTTTATCCCAACTCCACTATAAAGTTTATTGTTTCCGGGGGTAAGCACGGTTATACAAAACTGTGCGTTCCGGTTTCTGTAGGGTGCCCCGACGGTTTCGCGTAGGGGTTCGCCGTTTAACTAAATCTTATGTCCGCTTATGAGAATGCTGAGTTCCCACAGTTCGGACACGTCACAACTATTTAACAATTACGAGTTATGATTCGCTGATGAAACGATGTCCTCCATTACGCTTGTGGGGACTTCATTATAGTGTGCAAACTCCATAGAGTAGTTTGCTCTACCTTGTGTAAGTGACCTAAGGGTTTTGACGTACCCAAACATTTCTGATAGGGGGACATCAACCCGAATAACCTGAATGCGAGATTTCGCCTGCATTTCTGTTTCACGTATCTGGGCACGACGCGCATTCAAATCACCGATAACTTTACCGAGGTACTCGTCGGGGACGATCACCTCAACCTTCATAATCGGCTCAAGAAGGGTCGGCGTAGCACGTTTCAACGCATCTTTAAACGCCATTGAACCGGCAATCGAGAACGCCATTTCTGATGAATCCACGGCATGGTGTGAACCATCAATCAGCTTGACTGCGACATCAACAACTGGGTAGCCGGCAAGAACACCGACGTTCATTGCGTTTTCAATGCCTTTTTCCACCGCGGGGATGAATTCTTGCGGAATTGCGCCGCCTTTGATTTCGTTGATGAATTCAAAACCGCCGCCTTTTTCGAGAGGCTCAACTTCAATGACAACGTGCCCGAATTGACCTCTTCCGCCCGATTGACGTACAAATCTCGCTTCTGCCTTCACAGGATTCCGGACGGTTTCCCGATAGGCGACTTCTGGGTTTCCTACATTCGCTGAGACGTTAAACTCGCGCACGAGCCTATCAACGATGATCTCAAGATGAAGTTCACCCATCCCTGACAGCAGCGTTTGACCGGTTTCGGAGTCTTGATGTACTTTAAAGGTCGGGTCTTCTTCAGCGAGTTTAGAGAGGGCGAGGTTAAGTTTGTCAATATCGGATTGGGTACGCGGTTCAACTGCGATGGACATGACTGGAAGCGGGAACACCATCGTCTCCAAAGTGATATGCGCCTTTGGATCACACAGTGTGTCTCCGGTTGAGAGGTTTTTTAAACCGATTGCAGCGGCAATATCACCAGCATAAACGGCTTGTATCTCTTCTCGTTTGTTTGCGTGCATCTGCATCAAACGTCCAATCCGTTCGTGTTGTCTGGTTTGCGTGTTATAGACCGTATCGCCTTTTTTAAGGACACCGGAGTAGACGCGTAGATAGGTGAGTTTCCCGACGTGCGGATCCGTCATAAGTTTGAATGCCAACGCGCAGAACGGGTCGTTCTCGTTCGGGCGACGGGTTATCTCTTCTTCGGTTTTCGGGTCTGTGCCAGCGATGGGTGGAACATCTGTCGGTGCAGGGAGATAGGAGACGATCGCATCTAAGAGCGGTTGCACGCCTTTGTTCTTCAGAGCCGTACCACAGAGGACAGGGACAATCTTGCCGGCGGTTACAGCGTTACGGATACCTGTTTTAATTTCTTCGGGTGAAATTTCGATACCGTCTAAATATTTGAGCAGTAGACCTTCATCACAATCAGCGATGGCTTCTAACATTTGCTCTCGATATTCGAGTGCCATCTCCTGCATCTCTTCTGGGATATCTGTCTCTTGGATAACTGTGCCATCTCCGGTCTCTTTTCCGACGTTCCAAATTTGACCTTTCATGGAGATGAGGTCAACAATCCCTGTGAATTGTTCTGCAGAACCGATCGGAAGCTGAACGGGGACAGCGTTAGCACCGAGCCGCTCATCCATCATTTCGACGGTCCGGAAGAAATCGGCACCGGTTCTGTCCATTTTATTAACGAATGCGATTCGTGGGATATTATATTTGTCTGCTTGTCGCCAAACGGTTTCGGATTGCGGTTCAACGCCACCGACGGCACAGAAAACAGCGACCGCGCCATCAAGGACGCGGAGTGAACGTTCAACTTCGACGGTGAAATCAATATGCCCCGGTGTATCAATGATATTTATATGGTGTTTTTTCCAGTGGCATGTTGTCGCGGCACTTGTAATCGTGATACCGCGCTCCTGCTCTTGGACCATCCAATCCATAGCAGTTGTGCCATCGTCAACGTCACCGATTCGATAGAGTCTACCGGTATAATACAAAATACGTTCAGTTACAGTAGTTTTGCCGGCATCAATGTGTGCCATGATACCGATATTGCGCATGTGGGGCAGTTCTAAGCGTTGTGGGGTGCTATTTTTCGTATCTGCCACGGTTGAACGACTCCTTTTTTAGTCTGTGTATATTTCGGCAGTAATCGCGCCTACACGATTACCATCTATAATGTGCGAAAGCACGGTTGGCTTCTGCCATTCGATGTTGGTCCTGTTTCCTACGGATCGCGCCACCTTCGTTCCGCGACGCTTCAAGTATTTCACCGGCAAGGCGTTCTGCCATGCGTCTTTCACCACGGGCACGAGCGGCTTGAATAATCCAGGTGAAAGCCAAACGTTGTTTTCGTTCAGTCTTGACATCAACCGGAACCTGGTAGGTCTGGCTCCCTACACGTCGAGGGCGAATTTCCAGCACCGGTTTCACATTGTTAATCGCTTGACGGAACACGGAAAAACCGTCTTCACTCGTCTGATCTTCGATGATCTTGAAACTCTCGTAGAGGATGGCTTGTGCAGTACTTTTCTTACCATCCAACATGAGATTGTTGATAAACTTTGATACCAATTTAGAATTGTAAGTTGCATCAGGATTGACATCCCGTTTATTGATATTTCCGCGCCTCGGCATCCGGCATCCCTCCGTAATTAGTTAGGTTTACGTGCACCATATTTAGAACGACCTTGACGGCGGTTCTCAACACCAGCCGTATCCAACTGACCACGAACGATGTGATAACGAACGTTCGAGAGGTCTTTCACTCTACCACCACGCACCAAAACGACCGAGTGTTCCTGCAGATTGTGGTCAATACCCGGAATGTAGCACGTCGCTTCGTAACCTGACGTGAAACGGACACGCGCGACTTTACGCAACGCCGAATTCGGTTTTTTCGGTGTAATCGTTTTCACTTGTAGACAGATACCACGTCGTTGAGGACACTGCTCCAGAACCGGTGATTTCGTCTTCTTCCGTGATCTCTTTCGAGGTTTTTTAATTAACTGATTAATCGTTGGCATTCGATACCTCCGGAGTAAAATCTCTATATAACGGTTTCCGACATGAAAAAAAGCCCGCGCGGGGCTTCACAACTTCAGCAAAACATATTAAACGTGAGATGTCAATACAACGTTAGAATGTTTTCCGATAGTCGCCCCTCTCTCCCAAAAAGATTTAATAGGGTTTCCAAAGTAAATATTATACACTGTGAAAGTCTGTTTGTCAAATTTTTTTCAGAAAAAAACAAAAAAACGCCAGAATTATGCTAATTTCTTAGTTTTTTAATAATTTTCCACGTAAAATAACCGTTTTAACACGCAATTTCGCATCAACAATCACAATATCTGCCATTTTACCCACCGCGATTGACCCAACGGCTGCAGCAGTGCCTAAATTTTCAGCAGGTGTTAGCGTTGCCATTGTTAACGCATCACTCAGAGAATGCCCCCAATTAACGACATTTCGGACCCCATCCATAAGTGTAATGGTCGCGCCTGCCAGACGTTCTGTCGGTCTGCCGACATCGAGCCACATCGCACCGTTTCGGACATATTTCTCCGTACTACCGGCTTCAAAAGCGGTGTCGCTCTCCGAAATCGCACTTTCGTTGAGACGGTAAGCATCAAATTCCGCGATGTATGTCGCTGATGTCTGCCAGACTTCAGGCGGAACACCGGCAAGTTCTGTACAGTCCGTGATTAGCCCGACTGCCTGAATCCCTTTCTGTTCAATGAGATGGTTCCCCCAAAATGGGTGGACGTGATGTTCGTCAACAATGAGTTCTGCATGAATATTTGGGTGGGAGAGTACGGCTTCAACTGCGCCAAGTTCTCGATGATGCATTCCGCTCATGCCGTTATAGGTGTGTGTTGCGCGTGTTATACCGGCATCAATCGCCGCCATCGCTTCTTGATAGGTCGCGTTGGTGTGTCCCATTGCGATGACGATGTTGTTGTAAGCGTCTGCCTTATGGGTTGTGAGGTGCTTGATAAACTGAAAATTCTCGTCGTTTTCCGGGGCGACAGAGATCACTTTTAACGTCCCGTCAGCGGCTGCCCACATGGCGTGGAACTCTTCAAAGTTCGGTGGTGTAATATACTTCGCGTTCTGTGCACCGTTTTTCGCAAGACTCCCGAATTTTCCCTCAACGTACGAACCTAAAATCCGTGAACCGTCTGCTACGGGTTCATCAACAACGTGGGCGATAGCCGTTAAAGCACTGTTAATTTGTGCCATGCTCCCTGAAGATATGCCTAACACCAACGACGTAACACCGCTGCGAGCGTGTGCGCGCGCGATTGTCGCGATATCTTCGACCTCGCCTGTCATCGTATCACAACCGCCGCCACCGTGTATTAACCCATCAATCAATCCGGGAATTACGAGGCAATCAGAGGCATCGATAACCTGTCCTGACGGTTGAAGTGCGTCTGTTGTTATTTCTGAAATTGTTTCATCTTGAATAACGATACTCCCCTGTCCGAAATGTGTCGGGGTATAGATATCGCCATTCATTATCGTAAGTGTTTCCATCGTTTCAAACTTGCCTTAATGGGGGCGTGAATATTTTGTTAATTGTCGTCTGAATGTAGATTGCAACTGCGCTCTATCTTCTTTCTAAAAACAGGAAACTATAGGGATAAGGATTTTTCTTGTGGGGTTCGTTATCAATCCGTTTCACTTCCTGCCACGCTGCAGCGTCGTATTCTGGGAAATGGACATCACCTTCAAATGTGGCGTGAATCTGTGTCAGGTAGAGCCGATCTGCGTGCGGCAGAAACGCTTGGTAGACAGGTGCGCCACCACATATCATGAGTTCTTCTGTTTCTATTTTCTTGAAGTGTTTAATTATATCGTCTACTGTGTGTGCAACAATACAACCTTCCGGTGCCTTGTATGCGGTATTTCGCGTGAGAATAATGTTGAGTCGCTTCGGTAACGGATTTTTGAGAGTCTCGAAAGTCTTACGTCCCATAACGACAGGTTTACCGAGGGTCATATCGCGGAAATGTCGCTGGTCGGCAGGCATCTGCCACGGGATGTCCGCTCCGTTGCCGATGAGTCTATTTTTATCCATCGCGGCGATCATTGAGATCAACATATTAGGCTTCCGCTCCTTCCTTATTTCCTTTGAACATTTGAAGCAGAGAGGTTCCGATCTTACTCAGTAGAATTGGGGTGCACTCGGAAATATGCAATGAAGATCTCAGGTGTTATACCGATTCCTAAGCACGTGATATCTTCATGTGGTTCTACGTTTGTAATGGACATGCGTTTGATCCAATTATCTGGAAGCCCAATGGCTCGTTCCCCTATTCCACCACTGGTATATCCTTTTTCTGCTTGCCCTTGGTTAAACCATTTTCCAGGTTTACTGGGGCTGTGCCAATACGCCGTGATCCTGTCACCTGACCGGAAAGTTTCTGCCTGTGTAAAATTCCCCGGTTTATCGTCATCACCGATATGGCGAAGATATCTGTCTGGTCGAGATGAAGTATAGGCACAAGTAAACGGGACTATCTGTGGTGACTCCTGCCATTTTCCATCAATCCACTTCCACATTATATGTGTCTTAAATGGGGACCCTGAGGTGGATTCCATCGTGGGGTTAGCCATGATATGAAAGATCGCAAGTTCATCCAGTCTACGCATTCCCTTAATTTCAAGGATTTCATGATTTTCTGCGATTGTGAAAGATGCCGGATACCGCTCTGCACCAATTGGAATGGAAAGTTTCTTCTTTTCCTGCAGTTCGCCTGTATCAACTTCCAATTCCAAGACATTATCCTTGAGTTCAAAATTGGCAACTTCTGAATTTGCTGGCAGTACCCAATAAACGGTTATCATGTCTGCTAAGCGCGCGATCGCATATTCATTTTCGTTAGATTGCCCGCAACCCGCGAGCAATACCGCAACGCTTATAGCGAAAAGTGCCAACCTATGTATTCTTGCCATCGTCCCGATCCTCCTATTAGACAATCATGGGTGCGCGAATTGCATCGTGGTGTTGATAGTTCTCTAACTGAATGTGTTGCATCTTGAAAGCATCAATGGACTTAATCTCTGGGTTCAAAACGAGTTGCGGGAGCGGATACGGTTCACGGTTCAATTGCATTTCGACAGCTTCAAAGTGGGCATGATAAATGTGTGCATCGCCTAAAGTATGAATGAATTCATGAGGCGTTAAATCTGTTATTTGCGCCACCATGTGCAGAAGTAGTGCGTACGAGGCGATATTAAAGGGCACACCTAAGAACATATCACAACTCGGTTGATACATCTGAAGCGACAACTTGCTGTCTGCGATAAAGAATTGGAAGCACATGTGGCAGGGTGTGAGTGCCATCTCCTCTAATTCCGCCGGATTCCACGCTGTAACAATATGTTTACGGCTATGTGGGTTTGTCTGGAGTTGTTCGATAACTTTGGCGAGTTGATCAATCGTCCCTTCTTCGGTTTTCCACTTTCGCCATTGGACACCGTATATCCGTCCGAGGTAGCCATCACGTCCCCATGCATCGGCGTTTGCGTTCCATATCTGTGTGCCTAATTTCTCAAACTGCTCAGCGTGATCGTAACCGCGCAGGAAACCTAAGAGTTCCGCTTTAACAGATCGGAAGGCGAGTTTCTTGGTGGTCACAGCCGGAAAACCGTCTTCCATATTATATCGCATCTGCATACCGAAGATCGCACGCGTCTGCCCGTTCCTGCCCATTCGATCAACGCCGGTGTCCAATATCTGCTGAAGTCCTTCAAGGTGCTGTTTCATCTGATGCCTACTGATTGCCAGCGTCTGTTACTGGCACTCCTCCTATACATATCACTGGTAGCACAATCTATCGGTCTGTGCTGCCAAACCCGCCTCTTGAAGCGGCGGACATCTGTTCAACCTCATTCCATTCTGCTGTCGCTACACGAACAAAGACCGCTTGTGCAATCCGACTGCCTCTCTCAACATTCACGATTTCATCCGTGAAATTGTAGACCTGAATTTTCAATTCGTCTTCCTCGCCGCAGTAATCGTTATCAACAATACCGACACCTTGGGGCATTATCAGCCCGAATTTACGCGGTGTACTGCTCCGCAAACAGACCATCAGCATGTAACCTGGCGGTGTTTCGACGATAACATTTGCGGGGATGAGAACAATAGCTTGCGGTGGAATCTCTGCCGCTTCTCGACAGATCAGATCAAAGCCTACGGAACCTGCCGTCTCATATTTCGGTAAAGGGAGCGTTTTATCGATGCGCTTGATTTTAATGTGCATTGGCATTACGGTACGGCGACTCCCACTGTTTTACAGGCGACGCGATAGACGGAGGTACTTGCTGTGATAAAGAGCGTTTTCCAATCATCGCCTCCCCACGCCAAGTTCGCTGCACGCTCTGGAACGAGAATAACGCCGAGGTGGGTGGCATCCGGCGCGAAGACCCAAATCCCGCCTGGACCGGTTAGATAAACATTTCCATCAACATCAACCTTCATTCCGTCGGGTTTTCCGCCATCTCCGTCTTCTACACCGAAAACGCGACCGTTCGCGATCGTACCGTCAGGTTGAACATCGAAGGCGCGGACATGCATCCGCTCGGTGTCGTTAATATAGAGGATGGATTCGTCGGGTGAAAAGCAGATACCGTTGGGTCTGTCAAAGTCGTCAACGAGGAGGGTCAGCGTCTCGTAATCTAATGATAAGCGATAGACCCCTTGGAAATCGAGTTCTTTTTCTGATTCCGCTCCGTACGCTGCGCTGAGTCCGTACGGGGGGTCCGTAAAATAGATGCTCCCGTCAGATTTTACAACGATGTCGTTCGGACTGTTCAGGCGTTTTCCTTGATAGTGAGAGGCGATTGTGAGGACATCGCCATCGGCTGTTGTCAGTGATACGCGCCGGTTGGCGTGTTCACAAGCGATGAGGTGTCCGCCTTTATCGTAAGTCAATCCGTTTGATTTACCAGACGGGTCGCGGAAGACAGTCATCCCGGTTTCTTCGTCCCACTTCCGCATTTTATTGGCTGGAATGTCGCTAAAGAGCAGGAACTGTCCGGTGGCGTGCCAGAGGGGACCCTCCGTGAATTGACACCCGGTTGCGATTTGTTGAATGTCTGCGTCTGCATCAACTAAATCTAATAATCGTGCGTCGCGTACGTCAAGTGGCATATTTTCCCCCAAAATGTTACACTTGTGTAACATTACAGTTAAGAAGTATCACGTGTGAACGTATACGGTGCCTTGCTTCTAAGGCGTTTTCGTTAAAGCGTGCTGTCGCGAAAATTATTAAAAGTGTAACATTTTCTGTGAGGTGCTACACTTGAAGGCAGTGTTAAGTTTACGATTGCGTCAATCTGCATCGTGTCGAAAAGCTTAAAAATCCTTGACAGCTATCTTTTTTAATGTTAGCATACTCTAAAGTATTAAGTATGGAATTGTACGTGGCGAGGGTGTGCCTTGCACACTCTCCATTTAAAGTAAAGAAAGTGCCTGGGGCGATTCGAACGCCCGACCTTCAGCTCCGGAGGCTGACGCTCTATCCAGCTGAGCTACAGGCACATAAAGGTTTCGTAAGCGAAATCGGTGCTAATGTTGTGAATTCCTAAATATTTTAACAGATTCAATATCTTTTGTCAAGTCTTTCCCGAAAAAAATCCAAGGAGGCGTAGGGTGAAACGTAAATTAAAACAACTTTCAGTACTTACTGTTTTGGTCGTCTTTCTATTCAGTTTCGCGCCGGATATCGTAGAGAGCCGACGCTATGGTGGTGGGCGCAGTTTCAGTCGTAGCCGGAGTTATAGTCGCAGCACAACTCGGCGGAGTTATACGCCGAAACGCTCCAGTAGTAGTACACGCAGCCGAAGTAGCACAAGTCGTTCTTATACCAGCCCGCGCGCAACGACTCGGACGACGCGTAGCACAGGTAGCACCTACAACAGAAGTAGTTCAACGAGAACTACCGGCACGCGCACCAGCACGGCGGCGCGACAGAGACAGACGGCTACAAGCAGCGCGAAAGCGACAACGCCAAGTTCAAACCGCAGCACAACTGCTACGCGGAACGCATCCCGCACGCAACAACGGCAGACAACCGCACAAAATCGGAAACAGGTCCGGCAACTCAAGGCAGAAAACCGTACCTTGAAACGCCAAGTCAGGACAGCCGATCGCCGAACCGCAAAAGCCCGGCGAGATCAGCGTTCTACGATTAACATCAACAATTACGGTGGTTATTATCCGGTCATGGGGTACCCGATGTACAGCATGGCAGCATCCATGGCGTTTAACAATATGATGTTCGGTATCTATTTCCATGATTACTACAACCATGCGATTCAACGGAGTTACCTCTGGCACTATCACCATCGCGATTATGATCGGTCACACTGGAGTGCCGAAAAGCAGGCGGAATACGAATTTTATCGGGATTACTACGAGAGTCAAGGTGTTGAACCGAACTCGAATTACGTCGATCCCGGAACCAATCGAGATGAGGACTATGCGGCAAGTTATGTTGAGGAAAATCCCGATGAATTTTATGGGGATAACGTGGAGGTCTTCACTGTTGAGGAACTACCCGATGAGGCAGCAATAAAACAGGAACTCCTCGCAGCCGCTTCAGAGACACCGACAGTCACGACATCGACTGCAACGTCAACGTCAACGCGGGCACCACCAGCCACACGGACTGTTTATGTAGAGAAAAAGACATCTGGAGCAACTTGGTTCCTCCTTATCTTTGGAAGCCTCCTTGTTGTTGGCGTTATTATGTTAGTCATGTATAATAAAGGCTACTTTTAGGTGGTAATATGGCACTATTTGGTAGAGAAAAAAAAGGTGGGAGATCTTTGTTCGGTAGACGCAAGGATGCTGAACCTAAAGAGCCGGTACGGCATGAATTGGTCGATATTCCGATTGACAGCATGATTGAACTCTCCGATCTCATTACTTATGAGGAGACTGGAGATACTTCGCATGCCTTCAAACTTGTCACGCGAAAAAAGTATGAAGCGGACAGCCTTCGTCGCTATATGTATCACATTCGCGACGCAGAAGGAGAGGTCGTCCTCGGTGTTGACCATATCGCCGGAACGAAAGAGGAATACGAGGTTTCTCGATGGATCGTTGATGATGAGTGCGAACTCGGCGATCCATTGCCCGATCATATAACGCTCTATTTTCCTGACCCGGATAACGAAAACGAAGACATTGCCGTTGAGTACACGCGACAGGATGTTGTGCCTGCAGTCCTGACTGTTACCGATGCCGAGGGTGAAGAGAAATTTGACGTTGAATTACACGAATACGCCAGTGGTGATGATACGTTTATGTCTATTGAACTCTGTGGAGATTGGTTAACCTTCTACACCGGTGTACTCATCACGCGTTCCGATATAGAAATCTATCCGGCGATGGCACCACAATCTGTGAGCAAATAAGCGTGGTCTTACATCACATGTAGTTAGTGGAGGTGGGTGCGATGAACGTCCAAGCTATAACAGACGCTGAGGTGTATGAGCTAGGCCTTAGGGTGCTTTTGGATAAACTCGGTCATGCGGGGGCCATTAGGTTTCTCCAGCAGTGTGAACCAGCTACGGGTGATTATACTGTGGAACGCCATAAATGGTTGGATGCCCTGGATATGGAAGCGATCATGCGCGGCATCCAGGAGCTCCGCCAGGAAAAACAGGAGAGTCCGAAAAATGAGCGGCCGAAAACTATAGATGAAATGACCGACTTAGAGGTTTATCGGTTTGGTCTCAGCGCGATTTCAGGAGAAATGGGAGTTTCTGGGCAGATGAGGTTCCTGCGACTGTGCAAACCGGTCCCAAGCGATTGCACTTTAGCCTCATCCAAAAAGCGCGGTACATCTGATCAGGAAACAATCCTAGCTGCGACCCAAGTACGCGAGGCGGATCCGGTGGAAGAAGCGGAATAGGTGAACGTGTGCAAATTCAGTTTCTTGCCTCGAAAGTCTATCTGGATACATGTTGTGTAGGCCGACCCTTAGATGATCAAACACAAGATCGGATCCGCAGTGAAACCGAAGCCGTTGAGACAATCGTCAATTATTTTTCTCTGGGTCAATTACACTGGATTTCGAGTGAGGTTTTAGCAATTGAGGCTGCAAACAATCCTAATCTAAAAAAGCGCGAGGCAATAACAGACAGGTTAAATTTCACAAATGAGACCATTTTAGTAGGGACAGTGGAAAGAACCAGAGCTGCATATCTTCAATCTTTAGGGTTCAAGTTGTTTGATGCCTTACATATTGCGTGTGCGGAAAGCGGTGGAGCAGATGTTCTTTTGACAACCGATGACCGGATGTTACGACTCGCGAAACGCCATCACGCACAACTCCGAGTCCGGGTCGAAAACCCACACACATGGTTACAAGAGGTAAGTTGATAATGATACCGCCAATAACAAAACTGCTCATAAAAATAGAGCAACTTGAATGGGGTTTGGCAGAGAAAAAAAAGAGTTAGAGGCACTTTCTGCCTATCAACGCCGCATGTTTACGAGATAAATACCACCTGCCACCAGAACAGCACCGATGAGCAGATTTAGCGTCAATTCATCACCTAACACTAAGTAACTGAATAACACACCTGACAACGGGGTCGCAAAGAAAAGCACGACCAGTTTACTTGCACTATATCTCTCAAGGATCGCTGTCCATGCTAAGAAACAGTAACCAGCGATAACACCACCTTGATAAAGGAGTGCGGCAGCACTTGAAAGGGTCAACTGCATCGGTTCCCCGCGTTCCCATATCAAATTCATTGCGGCATAACACGGAAGACTCAAACTTAAATACCAGACGAGAAGCCGATACGGGTGTATTGCTTGAACGAGGAGTTTTGTCACGACAACACGTAATCCCAAGAAACATCCGCTGATAAGGACAAGTATATCGCCAAGAAGACTCGTTTCGCCCTCTCCGAGATTCGGAGCGACGGTTATGAAGACACCACTGAAGGCAACGACGATCCCCAATGTCTTTGGTATAGAGAGCCGTTCACTGGGAATCCAGAAATGCGCGAAGAGGGCGGTGAAAAACGGATAGACGTTAACAAAAATGGTTGAACGTGATGCTGTTGTGAATTTGGTACCGGTGTTCAAACAGATAATTTGGATTATGAAAATCGCTGTAAGGAGCAGCAATCTTGCAAATTCACCACGTCGCAAACCGAGTGAGACATGACGGTAAAATGACCAAAAACAGACAATAACAAGACCTATGACAAAGCGGAAAAACGCCAACGCCATCGGTGGGAAATCTTGTAAACCGACTTTTATTGCGGGTGAATTGCCGCCCCAGAGAAAAGCGAGGAGGAGACTAAGGGCAATAATCTTCCCGTGTGGATCCTCGCTGATAACATTTGGTCTTGGTGCTTTTTCAGGTGTCTCGTTTCTATGCAAAGGGAACGGTCATCCTCATTAAGTTAGCGTTCTTTAGTGGATCGTACTATCAATCGTAGGCGCCCGGACGATGGTTACCCATCAGGCGTTGCTGACGTTCTGTCGCCTGTTCCAAGATCGCTGCATCGAACTGAAACCGGTTCAGGTAAGGCGGGAATTTCTGCGTTATCATACGGTTTGCATAATGCACTTGTAATAGGTAGCGGGTCTGGTTACTTCGGTTTGCCGTGCCACGGTGCCAAACCTCACTTCTGAAAAGCACAACGTCACCGGCATTACAGAGGATGCTCTGTTCTTTAGCACCTTTCCATTCCGTTTCACCATCGGGTCGCCGTCCGGACAGATGGCTGCCCGGAACGAACTTCGTCGGACCGAGGTCTTCGTAGAGGTTGTCAAGATAATAGTGCGCGGTTGTGATAAAAATCGGCACTTTAACACGCGGGTCTTCTAAAATATCTGTGGGCAGTGGGATCGGCAGCCAATCTGTATGCAGCCCTTGATCAGGGCGACCTGGCCCCGTCATCCAAGCCGTCATACCGATGACGTGACAATCGTCACCGTGAACCGCTTCTGCCAATTCGATGACAGGAGATTTATCTAAGTATCGCAGAAAGACCGGATCACGGTTGAAGGCGTTATTGATGTGCTTGTTCAGAAAGCCGCTTCCGTTTTCGGGGACACTGTGCCGGTCAAAACTCTCAGGGATCGCTGTTAGCCGATCCATCGCCGCGCGAAGTTCAGCAAGTTCTCCGGTGTCAATGACCTTCGGGAGATAGGCATACCCATCTTCTTCCATCGCCTTGACTCGGTTTTCGAGATCAGGATAGGCAACGAGAGGTAAAGCTTGGCTCATTATCTTTTTTCTCCTTCGTTTATAGAAAAGCGGAAATAGAAAATTCCACAGATGTATTTTACAACTTTCAACGGATCGTGTCAACTTTTTTCCGAACAAAACGTTAATTAAGTGCATCCAAAATAGTGTTAAAGCAAATAACGTAAAATAAAAAAGGAGAAAATCAGATGAAAAAAGAAAGAACGTCCCCAGAAACTCATGAATCTGTTAATGCTAATAAAGACACCGCTATCCGCGTATTGGGGGTTGTCATGGAATCCTTACCGGGAAACCTGTTTCATGTTAAATTAGAAGAGAACGACCACAAAGTTGTGGCGTATCTTGCAGGTAAACTGATGCGGCACAAAATCTGGGTGCTTCCCGGTGATCATGTTACCGTCGAACTTTCTCCATACGATTTAACGCGCGGACGTATTGTCTGGCGGAATCCGGGAGCATAAGCAAGGTCTTCACGCGCACTGCTGCGTTTAATGGTGTGCCTTGCACGATCTTCGCTATCGCTCCGTGTTTAAAAAATAATACCGAGCCCAGATACCTTTGCAGTCGGGGTTTATAACCCCGACTCCAGGGCAAAACATTTCTGCAGGTGAATCTAATTATGGAAGGAATTGTTATAAAATCGAGAGGCGGTGCTTACGAAGTACAGGTTGGCAACCGCTGCTATACCTGTACCGTACGGCATCACCTGATCGAAGCAGAAAAGCGTCGTCTTGATGAGACCAAAGAGATGCCTTATGTCGATCTCATCGCAGTCGGCGACCGAGTCCGTATTTCGACATCGACACCGGCTGAGGCTAACGGTTACATTGAGGCGTGTTTCGCACGCGAAACGCAATTTGGACGTATACGCATGGACGGTTGGCGACAGGTCATCGTTGCTAACTTGGAGATGCTGCTGATCATCTTTGCCGCCCGGCACCCGACACTCAAGCTGCGGATGCTCGATAGATTCCTCGTCACCGCCGAGGCTTCGGATGTAGAACCGGTCATCTGTATCAATAAAATGGACTTGGCAAAATTGGAGAATGTACAGGGCGAACTTAAATTATATGAAGAATTAGGCTATAAGGTAGTTTATACAAGTATTGTAACTGGGCTCGGTGTTGATGAGTTAAGAGAAACGATGCAGGATAAGATTTCTGCGATTGTCGGTTCCTCCGGTGTCGGGAAGTCCTCTCTCCTTAACGCATTACAACCCGGACTCCAATTACGTACCGGCGAGGTAGATGAGCGCATCCACAAAGGGCGGCATACAACAACAGAGGTTATGCTGCTACCGCTTGCGTTTGGCGGTTTTGTGGCAGATACTCCCGGCATCCGAACGCTCGGACTGCTTGAAGTCGATGACGAACAGGGGTTAGACATCCATTTTCCGGAGATGCGCCCCTATATACCGGAGTGTAAATTCGCAGCATGCACACATCAACACGAACCGGAATGTGCCGTGAAAGATGCAGTTGAAACAGGGACTATCAATCCACTACGCTATCAGAGTTATCTCCGGATCTCTGGGTTCAAGGAGGGGAGATATGAACGAAAGTCAGATAAGAGAAGATCGGACCGAAACACCAGAAGACGCAAACGTTGACCTGCAGAAGTGGGAAGATGCTATTAGCAACTTACTACGTATTATTGAGAGGAGTGAGCGGAAGCTCGGATATTTTCAGAATAGAGTAAAACAGGCGAAATTCATGGATCGTCCGAACCAGCGTAAAATTCGCACGGCTGGCGCGCAAGTTGGGGAGCACTCAGCACAGTTGGAAGGACTCCGAAGTGAATTGCGGCAACTCGAACGCCTCTACAGTGGTGGCATACATCTCCGCCGGACCACTGAAAACGAACTTCGCCAAATTTGGGGATGGATCAACCGCCCCGGCATCAGGAACCTCCTTTATACAGCACGCGTATCGTATGAAACATTCCTGAACGATTGGCACCGTTGGGCAGCCGACGCGGAGACATTCCCGCTTGCTATTGAAATCCGAACGACTGGTTTCCTCATCGGGTTTATGCTTCTTAAGCGTGATACAGACACCGTTAAGATCAGATTCGTTATCATTCGACCGGACTATCGCGCTCGTGGCTACGGCACTGATGCACTCGTTGAGACTGTCCGTTACGCATTTGAGGTACTCAATGCTGAGCACGTGACCTTAGAAGTGTTCGCCGACAATGGACCCGCACTCACCTGTTTTGAGAACGCAGGATTCCAATATCTGAGTTACGCCGAGACCGCCGGACAGGTGTACACGATGGGCATTGGGCGCAGTGAGTGGATCGGCGATAGCGTCGTAGATGAACAGAGTGTTACACCACAACTGAGTGCACCGCTCAAAGTGTTCTTTGAACCTGAGGAGTGATCTTTACATTTTCTCTATAAGCATGCGAAGCGCATCCAAATGAAAAGGGGCAGAGGGAAAATCTCTCTGTCCCTAATTTTTTTCCTGGATTGTTGTGTAATATTGTTACTTCCAGAAGTGCATCCGAAAATGTGTATAAACAGTTAGAGTGCCAACGCTTTTCTAACAAAATTGCTGTGATGCTGGTAGACTGAACGGATTTGAGTTATAGTAGATCCCGTAATTATTTCCACATACAGTGGCTCGTAGGAGCTGGGTTACCCAGTCCCTACAAGGGTGCGAAGTGTAAAGATATTTTCCGATTTTACTATATGACATCGATAGAAAAACGAAATATCCATGGCAATGGAGAAAACTGTGATAAATCTTTGTAACGTGTTAAACAGTTCATCGAGTGTGCGGGCGCACGCGCATTGGGAACCGATTGCGGATGCTACATTTAATATGCACAACGATTCACCACAACTCGCTGAGATGTTTGATCTGTCACCGTGCTACCCCGTCAAAGAATACGGGGTAGAGGCTTTCAAGGTGTTCCTTCCGTCTTCAACTGTAGCGGTAGGGGATGTATGGGCACTTGATCCAAATAAAATTGTTTCTTTTCTATATCAGTTTCACCCAGGGGCAAAGGCTGATTTAGGGAACGGTCAGGAGGGTGCTTATGCGTGCTTACGGGCATATTCGTCAGATTATGCAGAGATCACTTTCCGAATACATGCTGAATTTACATTGGGAAGTGATACGTATCAGGAGGGGCAACAAGAAAACGCTGAAGCGGGGTGGGAACGGGAGTCCGAAGTCAAGTTTATCCCGTCGCAATATGTCGGACAGGTGTTAGTCAATCTGAAAAGAGGGTCGATTCGTGCGTTTTCGTTGGTGCTACCTGCACGCAATAGCAATGTTGATATCAACGCCTGTGGTGGGGCAGATATGGTCTTTGTGCCGCGTATGGAACTCCTCGCCACAGATGAGACTGACCGAGATGAAATTGCATGGGAGACTGTTATCACTGCGGCAGCAGCACGTCGTTCATTAGAATTGAAGTTTTACCCATTCGCGAAGATTGACTGGCTACCGATTGAGAGCGCAGTTGAACGTGCGAAAGCGACGCACCGCCCGATTCATGCGATTCTTGTCTGGGGCTGCTTAGACGATGAATCTTGCTGTGGGTATAGGCGAGTCGGCAGGGACGTTCGAGTTGTTTCATGACGACACCGTACCTCCCTCAAAAGAGGGTGCTGATGTAGCACTGGACGGTGCATGGAATGTTTCACCCGGTAGTATTGGACACATTTTTCACAATTTCAGGCGAGGTCGGCACTTCAAATTGGTCGCTACGAGTGCCGACGATCAAAAAGCCAATGCTTTTCTGGCACGTGTTTCTGTTGTTCCGCCTTATTAGAACTTAACGTGAGTTTGATAAAAGCGTTTTGTATTTGCTGAAAAGCGAAGAGCTGTTAAAAGGAAGAGCTTGATGCTAACAACACTCATCCGTCGAGAACTGCTTGACAATCTGATGACGTTCCGCTTTTCAACACCTGCTTGAAGCCTTTGCTGGAACCGGTTTCGAGCGGCACTTGCAATTCTTAGAGAACGTGAAAGTTTACGCCCGTGAATATCGGGAGTTCGTTGTTGACACTGATAAAGCGGATCCGGAAAGCCTCCATATCATTGCGGTTCGTGAAGGGATGTCCCAGAAGCCTGTCAGTCCAGAAGCGGTTCCCAAATTTGAAGATACACTCAACTTCAGCAAGGATTTCAATACTGCGGCAGTTGATCTATTGTTGTTAGCCCTGTTTGTTATAGTCCTGCTATCGGGAGTATATCTCGCGTTTGTGCGCGTTGAAGTGTAATATAGATAGGACTCTGAGTATTCCGGTTTACTTTTTTAAACCTTTTTTCAAAAAAATCCCCTCTTTAAATTAAAACCAGTTCGTAACCTGTTGATGTCCAACTTATGTCCAACAATTTAGCCACCCTCAAGGATCTAACAGATGAAGAACTCATTCGGCTTGTACAAGACCGGGACGAGGCGGCATTTACGGAGTTAATATTCCGTTACACGCCACGGATTTGGACGCTTATTGTCAGAAATTCGAGGCAACGTCAAGATGCTGAAGAAATTCGTAATGATGTCTGGATAGCTGTGTGGGAAAACATCAAAGGCCTCCAGAAAGTGGAGAGTTTTGGTGAATGGCTGCAGCGTATTGCTTATAATGCTTGTAAGCGGTACTACGCTTCTGGTAAGCGATCACGGCATGAAATTCCGCACACATACGCAGTACTGGTTGAACATATTGACCGAAATGCTACTGCCCGGTACCGAGAAACGCAATTAATTGCTGAGGTGAAAGAAGCTGTGCACCACCTCCCCCCCAAAGTCCGATCTGTAGCGGAATTGTACTATTTAGAATCTTGGAATATCAAAGAGATCGCGGAGGCGTTAGACCTACCGATAGGCACAGTTAAAACAAAATTAAGAGAAATACGCGCACGCCTACGTGAGGAATTTGATGTTGAACCTAAAGGAAGAATAAACGCAATGCAAAACCGAAACCCTGCTCAGTTTAATTCTGTTTCAAATGACCTTTTACCAAGCGGTTCTGCGCAAGATTACACCCGATGGGGACTGCCTGAAGGCGCGATCGCGCGTTTTGGGAAGGGCACGCTTACCGATTGTGTCTATTTGCCGGATGGTAACCGCCTCGCTGTTTTGAGTTCGAGCGGCACCTGGATATACGATGTCCGCACCGGTGAAGCATTGGATCTCATCACAGAACCGTTCACTGAAGATATGCGCCTCAGCCCCGATGGAAAGACACTTGCTGCTTCGAGTGACGGCAGCGTCTATTTATGGGACCTACAGGATAGGAAATTGAGAAGTGTTCTTGTAGGAGACGCACATAGGATCGGTTCATTAACATTCAGTCCTACCGGAGAAACAGTTGCAGGTGGAACTTTTAACAATGCTATTCAACTGTGGGATCTCCACACCGGTAAGCTGTTAAAGACCCTTGTGGGACACACAGATCTTAACACAAGGTCTATGTCTATCCGCTTTATCGCGTATTCAAATAATGGAAAGAGATTGGCGAGTGTTGGTTGGGAAGACAGAACAACAATTCGTATTTGGGATGTGGAGACTGGACAACTCCTGCAGACTATTACTGAGCTTCCGAAACATATCTACAGTGTCGCATATTCGCCTGATAGTCAGTCTCTGGTGGGCGGGGGTAGCGATTCCAATATTTATCTTTGGGATGTTGGCACTGGAGAACACCTAAAAACATTCACTGGACATACATATGCCGTTGGTTCTGTGAGCTACTCGCGAGATGGCACTGCACTTGTGAGCGGAAGTTGGGATGAGACAATCCGCTTTTGGGACGCGAGTACCGGTAAACTTTTGAAAACCTTTACCGGACATACCGATGTCGTTGATACTGTCATCTACGCACCCGATGGGAAAACCGTTACGAGTATGAGTTACTACGATGGGACGATCCGTTTTTGGGATGCGGAGACAACCAAACCCTTGAAGACAATCACCGGACATACGGGTTCTTTTGGGAGAGCGGCGGCATTTTCACCGGATGGTCAGATGCTCGCACATAGCGGGACAGCAGACGACACGATTCCGATCCGAGATGTACAAGGCGGACAACTTCTAAGAACTCTCACCGGACCTACAGATACAGTGCTTTCAATAGCCTATTCACCGGATGGGCGAAATCTTGTGAGCGGGAATTGGGACGGTCATATTCGTATTTGGGATATGGACACCGGAGAACTCCTAAAAACACTCACTGGACACGAAGAAGGTGTTCCATCTCTCGTCTATTCACGGGACGGTGCGACACTTATGAGTGGGAGTTGGGACAATACCATTCGTATTTGGGATGTTGACACAGGTCAGCCCCTGCAAACCATTATAGGGAACATTACAGAACTGGAGCCGAGCCAAGGCGTTAGAGCCATTTCGCTGAGTCCCGATGGAGGGACGATTGCCAGTGCCGGGGATGAAAAAGTGATTCGGTTATGGGATGTGCAGACCGGTAAACTCACAGGTTCGCTTGTCGGGCACAGCAATGAGATCGCTGCTGTCGCATTTTCCCCACGTGGCACCGTGCTTGCAAGTAGCGGTGATGGTGGCATAATGCATTTATGGGATGTGGAAACAGGTAAACTGCTGAATACTTTTAAAGAACCTACAAAAAGCAGTGTTTTATCCGTTACCTTTAGTCCGGATGGACGTATACTTGCGAGTGGATCTTCTGGAGTGATTCGTTTGCGCGACACATCCACTGAGCGAAGCACAGTTACGCTCACTGGACATACGACCTGGGTCCGAGCGTTAGCGTTCAGTCCGGATGGACGTATACTTGCCAGTATAGACGAAAGTGGTGTGGTTATGCTATGGGATATGAATAAGGTTCGATGGCAATAGCAACAAGACCTATGCAAACTGAGAAAATACCGGACCTTGGGACGTAAGAAAGCGGTATTCTCAATATTTTTAACCCCCTAAATCCCCCTTATCAGGGGGACTTTAAGAAGCAGTGCGTGCGTCTTAGAAATATTTTTTTCATTTTTTTTACTTAAAAACGTGCAAAAGTGCATCCGAAAATGTGTTTAAGTGAATCATTGTCATTTTTTAATGACGATGGTATCCTAATACCGCTTTATCGCGGTAGAGAGAAAAAGGAGGAAATTGTTATGTTAGCAAACCAGAGGAGGTGTGACACTTAGTGTTGCACCCTTGTGGTGTGGCACTAAGTGTCGCACTCTTTGGAAAGGGACGGAGGGTTTATACCCCTCTGTCCCCTATTTTGAACGCTATCTTTGGATCGCGTAGTCAATTCTGATGCCAGATTTTTATGGTATATTTTTATTTTTTTTGATATAATGTGGTTTGCAAGTGGTGATCGATGTTGTTGCCCTTGCACTGTTCAAAACTATAAACACAAATAAGGAGGAGGTACCTATCATGTTAAAACTAAGTTTCAGCCACGCTATATTTCATCCGAACCTATCCGGTTCGAGGCGATGGTGCCTCTGTTCATTCTCAACAGTTTGATTGAAAATGGCATAGGCGCGATCGCCCTATATCTGAGGGAGTTGCTCTATCTATGCCCAAATTTAATGCAGATTTTTGGGAGATTCCGGTACCACCAGAATTTTTTGACCAGCTCACTACCGAAGACTACTTCTGGTATCGAGCCCCAGATGACGAATATATGGAAGCACGGCGTGCCAAGCGGCAGGCAGTCTTGGAACAGGTTCGTCAGATTATCGCGAAGGAGTTAACCGAACGTCAAACCGAGTGTATCCAACTCTACTTCTATAAAGGCAAAACGCAAGAAGAGATTGGAGATATTCTCGGGATTTCCCGTCGTGTTGTCAGTCAACACCTCTTTGGTATCACCCGAAACGGGAAACAGATAGGCGGCGCGATCAACAAAATCCGAAAGGTATGTCGAAAATTAGGAATAGAATTTCCGTAGGTGTCGGAACAGAATGTATATGTAAATGCTACAAGTGCGATTCAACGCGAGAGGTGCCCTTCAAGGTGACCTCTCGCTTGGAAGGGAATTGCTTAACAATCCCATGCCTTTAGGAAACCTGGGTCCAACCCAGCGAACCCGTAAATTCTTTGATAAAAAGAGTTGACTTTTAGCCTAAAATGTTGTATAATTATATTACTGCAGTGGCGAGATATACTACCGTGACGCTTGTCACGTCTCTCGCCCGCTCTAAGTAGTATAATGAGATTTGCAGTTGCAGTAATCCATTCAGAGCCTAAAGAAGCCGTAGTAATGTTGATTAC
>JAJDXV010000151.1 GCA_022823085.1 Candidatus Poribacteria bacterium | reverse complement strand
CTGAATTTCTGCTACAATGTTAGACATGGTATCTTCTCCTTACGATACTCAACTTTATCATCTTTGCGAGAGGATACCATTTTTATGCACAAACTTCAACTCATATCTTCAAAAATACGCTGCCAAAAACTTTACACACCCATTCCAATTTTCCGTTTTTTCATAGTCTTGACAATGGGACGTTTGCAAGGTATAATAACTTTTAAAATCTGATGGATTTTAATACACGGAGGCACAGATGGAAAAAAATCAGACCGTCAAAATCC
Organism: Candidatus Poribacteria bacterium; assembly: GCA_022823085.1. GTDB lineage: Bacteria > Poribacteria > WGA-4E > WGA-4E > WGA-3G > WGA-3G. The sequence goes on along the minus strand of JAJDXV010000151.1, from coordinate 44,515 downwards.
AAAATCCGGAATACGGAGACACCTATACTGTCCACATCGAAAAAAATGGCAGTGGGTGGAGTGGACAGATACAAGAGGTTCCCGAGGTGCAGTGTGAAGGAAGCACGCCGGAAGCACTGCTCGAAGTTCTCAAAACCGAACTCCACAGAATTCTCATAGCGCGGGCAGATGCCTGGGATAAGCAGATTGAGAAAGACATAAAAGCCGGACGACTGGATCATCTTGCTGAAAAAGCCCTTGAAGATTTGCGGGCAGGCAGGTGCAAAGATCTATAAAACGACTCCTGAGTTTTGGGCGCATTATCGAAGACTGTCGCTATCGGTTCAACAACTTGCAGATGAAAAGTTTGAACTGCTGAAGCGAGATCCAAGACACCCATCCTTGAATCTGAAAAAAATTGGCACCTGTTGGGTAGCAAGAGTCGGTATTAACTACCGAACCTTAGCACGTGAAGAGGATGGACTCCTCGTATGGTTTTGGATCGGAAAACACGACGAATACATGCGGCGCATCCGATTTGGTTCCTAATCTATTTGGCAACGGAACTTTGTATCGGATTCATCAATAAAACTTTCTATAACACCACAAATAACATATCATGTTAACAATAGGTAACCTCAACATTCCAAATTTCCCGCTACTACTTGCACCGATGGAAGATGTCAGCGATCCGCCTTTTCGCGTGGTCTGTAAAGAAAACGGTGCGGATATTATGTATACCGAGTTCATCTCCTCCGAGGCACTCATCCGAGACGCTGCCCCCAGCGTCGCCAAGTTAGACATCTTTGAAATGGAGCGCCCCATCGGTATCCAAATCTTTGGACACGACATCGATTCCATGCGCGCCGCTGTCGAAATTACCGAAAAGGTTAAACCTGACATCATTGACATCAACTATGGGTGTCCTGTCAAGAAGGTCACGTGTAAAGGCGCGGGTGCCGGTATCCTGCAAGACATTCCGAAAATGGTGAAGATGACCGATGAAATGGTGAAAGCCACAGACCTACCTGTAACCGTCAAAACTCGGCTCGGTTGGGATGATAGGACGAAATACATCGTCGAGGTCGCCGAACGGTTACAGGATGTCGGTATCCAAGCCATCGCCATTCACGGTAGAACGCGTCGTCAGATGTATAAAGGCGAGGCGGATTGGACGCTCATCGGTCAAATTAAAGACAACCCCCGAATGCGCATCCCTGTTTTCGGGAACGGTGATGTTGATAGTCCTCAGAAAGCACTACAGATGCGCCAGCAATACGGTGTTGACGGCATTATGATCGGGCGCGCCGCAATCGGGTACCCTTGGATTTTCAACGAGATAAAACACTATTTTGCCACAGGTGAACTGCTGCCGCTGCCTTCGATAGATGAGCGTATCGCCGTCTTCAGAAAACATATCGATTTCTCCATTAAGTGGAAAGGCTTAAGGCGTGGTCTCTTAGAGATGCGGCGACACTATACTAACTATTTCAAGGGCATCCCACACGTCAAACCGTTCCGCTACCGTCTCGTCACATCTGATAGCTACGATGGTGTCTTAGCGATTGTGGATGAACTCCGCGCACACGCCATGATGTATACCGACTCACAACCCACTCGCGCCGCATAAAATAACTTGACTTGAAACCCAAACAATTCTATCATATTACAAAGATCGTATCTCCGCAATAAAGGACACACAATGGACAAAATACCTTTTATGAAACTCAGCGGTGCAGGCAACGATTTCGTCATTATCAATAACTTGGCGGAAATTGTTGACAGTACCGATACAAACTTTGTGAAAAAGCTATGCGAACGTCGGATGTCCGTCGGCGCGGACGGTGTTCTCCTCGTCGAAAAAGCAGACGACGTTGATTTTCGGATGCGCTACTTCAACGCCGACGGTGGAGAGGTAGAGACCTGTGGGAACGGTGCACGCTGCATCTCAAAATTCGCCTATCTGAACGGCATCGCGTCTGAACAGATGCGGTTCCTAACGAATGCCGGAATTTATGAATCGGAAATCGTCGGTGAAAACGTTAAAGTCCGTATGAGCGATCCGACAGATATTCGGTTGAGTGTCCCACTCGAGTTAGATGATGCGATGCACACTGTCGGTTTCGCAAATAGTGGCGTTCCGCATGTCGTTTTTTTTGTCGATGATTTGGAAGGCACGGATGTCTTTGCGCTCGGACAGCAGACGCGCTACCACGACGATTTCAAACCTGCAGGCACCAACGCCAACTTTATTCGTGTCCAGTCGCCAGCGTTAATTGATATCCGGACATACGAACGCGGGGTTGAAGATGAAACGCTCGCGTGCGGTACAGGTTCGATCGCTTCTGCGATCATCGCAGCATCATTGGGCAAAGTGGCATCGCCTGTCTCAGTCAAAACAGCGAGTGGTGTCGTCTTGAAAATCCATTTCGATGTGGAGAACGGCGAGCCGAAGAACGTCTATCTCGAAGGCGATGCCCGTGTTATCTACGTCGGTGAACTCAAAGCGGACGCTTGGAATTATTAAAAAAAACGGGAAAACCCACGCCATTGGGTTTCCGTAGCTATCATGGAGGGTTACATGTTTCAAGGTTCTTACGTAGCACTTGTCACACCGTTTAGGGACGATGAATCACTTGATGAAGCGAAGCTCAAGGAACTGATTCAATTTCAGCTTGACGGCGGTACGCACGGCATCGTCCCGTGTGGTACAACCGGCGAATCCCCCGCGCTGTCCGAGGCTGAACACGATAGCGTCATAGAGATTACCGTTGAGACTGTCAATGGAAAGGTGCCTGTTATCGCGGGTACCGGCTCCAACTCAACGACGCGGACGTTACGGGCAACGCAGCACGCCAAAGCCGCCGGTGCGGACGCTGCACTGATCGTCACACCTTACTACAACAAACCGACCCAAGATGGACTGTACGCGCACTACATGAAGATCGCCGACACTGTGGACATCCCGATCGTCGTCTACAACGTTCCTGGACGTTGCGGTACCGACATCCTTTCACCGACGATTGCACGGCTTGCAGAGCACCCAAACATTGTCGCACTCAAGGAAGCGACGGGTGAACTCAAACGCGCCAGTGAAGTCGTTAGCCTCTGTCCCGACGATTTCGTTGTCCTCTCCGGCGACGATGTCAACACGCTGCCGATCCTCGCTGTCGGCGGTAAAGGCGTTATCTCGGTCGTCGCGAACGTCGCACCGATGGATGTCGCGGAGATGTGCAACGCTTTCCACGCCGGGAACTTTGAACTCGCCCGCAAACTCCATTACAAAACGTTGCCACTCGCTGTCAATCTCTTTATCGAAACGAATCCGATTCCAGCGAAAACCGCACTCCAACTTATGGGCAAACTCAACGGCAAATTGCGGTTACCCCTCGCACCGATGACCCCTGCGAATCTTGAGACCCTACGCAATATTGTTTCAGAATCTGGATTAATTTAATTCAATTACCTTCCTAAAATAGAGTATTAGAATACAGGCGGGTTGAAACCCCGCCTGCATTATGTAAACGGCAACATGTACATTCATAGAGATAGCAGTGCCAAAATTGACACTGCTATAAAAAACGTCGCTTACTGCGATTCTGCTAAAAATCCTTCTGGCAATAACTTATGCACGGTGTCAATTACCAATTGCTCGACACCCGGCGCGAACCGAGTCGGTGGTCCGAAATAGAGCATCGCACCGCCACCTTCATAGCCGCCTTCCGCTAACACCCGTTCCGACGGAATATAGCCTGGAAACGCGTTTGCATAAGCACCCACCCACAACCGTTCCACATCTAATTCACGCTTCAGGCGTAGCGAATAATCCACAACAACCTCACTCGCGAGGAAAACCACTGCTAATTCATCACCGAACGTCCACGTCTGTACGGGATAGGAGAGTTCCGTTTGTATCGCCTCTCCGCGCTGCAGGGTTTCAAGATGTTTGCCAGCGTGATAGGCTTGGGAACCGCCTTCAGCGACACGTGCCTCCCACTCCGCACGCGTCGGTAGTGTGTCAAACGGTAGATTAACCCGTTCAAACGCACCTGTTGGAACGCTCGGAAGTGGTGTTGTATCGCTTACCAGCAGACGTTGGACTTCCTCTGAAAGTGCCTCACCGTGTGCTTTCGCGTACGCAAGGCGCGTATTGAAAACCTCCTCTTGTCCATCAGGCATCGGCATCATCCGAGATTCAGGGTTGGCATCGGCACCACATCCGATCGTGATTAAAGCCGTTACACCGGAGAGTGCGTTTTGGATCGCTTCTTGTGCATAGCCTGCCCAGTCGCCACAGATATGGTTATCCGTACCTGCCAACGTCGTGCAATGGCAGGCATAACTCGCCCAGACAGCACGCAAATGCCCATCTAAATCCCTGACCTGTAGACACGGCAGTGAGTGATCTACGGGCCCGCCTTCTGTTCTTCGATTCTTGGCGAAACCGAGTTCACCGACGCTCCATGTTAACCTCGACGGCTCGCGATTTGCGAGTGCTTCCAATGCGACGGCTTCCATCCAGTCTTTAAATTGACGCGTGTATCGGTCTATCGTCTCCTGTTGGTCGGGTGGTATATCTGAACTAAACAGGAACGGTGCAGCATTTGTGAGACAAGGTGCACTGTGTGTATGCGTAAAACACGCCACAAAATTTGCACGCGAAACGCCTGTTTTTTCTCTGACCCGATGCGAGACTTCTTCCGTTAACTCATCGGGTAAACCGCAGTTTTCGACGGCTACGAGGACAACGGGGCCATCTGCGTCGCTGCCGATCGCGAGTGCTTTTGCCCATATCCGTTGAATAATACCGTCAGATTCCGTCCGACGGCTGCCATAACCGCTGAGCCGAATCGGGTAATCCGGCGTAATATCGACTTCCGCAACACCAACTTGAATAAAATCATTTTTTGTTGTCATCTTGATCTCCATGATTTGTATCGGTTTCTGTGCTTAACACAAGCATGGCAAATGTATCTTCTGGATATTCTTGAAAGTCTGGAGAATGGATTCGCCAAATGGGTCCGGCATTCTGGATATCACCATATCTGGAGTCATCGCTTGGTAGCGTGTCAACAGGTGTAACTTTGAGTTTGAAATGCGCGATAATCGGGATTTCGACGAGCGCGATAGCGAATTCATAATCGTTCACAAGGATATCAAATTTGATTGGCATTTTTGCATTATCAGCAGCAATTGACAGGCAGAGCAGATGGTCTGCGAAGTGCCAAACATTCTCCTCAAGTTCACCTGTAAACATACCGTCTTTAACTATGTCTGTTATTTCACGTGGTTCCGGACGTAACCCTTTTTCAGCCATTTCAAAGCTATTTGCTACAGCTCCCGCAACGCGTGATATATTCTTGTCGGACAACTGGCGGCGTTTAAGACGGCGTTTTCTCTTTTTCATAATTTCCTCTCTCTATATCTTTATTGTGCGTCTACACTCATGACTTCGGCGAAAACATCCTCTAACGAGTGTCTCACTTCACGCAGTTGCCGGAGTTGTACGCCGGTATCGTAAGCGAGTTGAAAAAAGAACTTTGTCCCTGTCTGTTCCTGACTGCCGGAGGTAACCCGAAGGTGCTTATCGGGGCGCACTTCAATCCGATAGTGATGCCGCTCCAAAGCGGCGATGTACGCCTCATTGTCACCGACAACCCGTAAATCAAACGCTTGCCCCCTGTTTTTTTTCAGAGTTTCTATCTGTCCTTGAATGATAACGCTACCGTGCGATAAGGCGATGATCTCGCTGCACGCGAACTCTACGTCGGGGAGCAAATGCGAGGACAAAATCACGTTGATGCCTTTGTCCACCGCGATGTCTTTAACGAGTTCGAGCATCTCATCTCGACCATTTGTATCCATGCCGTTTGTCGGTTCATCAAGAAGCAGCAATTTCGGGTCGTGTATCAATGCTTGCGCCAACTTTACGCGCTGTTTCATGCCTGCTGAGTAACCATCTATAGGGCGGTATCGTTCTTCATCGAGTCCAACGTAATAGAGGACTTCGTGCGAGCGTTGCATAGCGTCCCGTCTCGGCATCCCACAGAGTTCCCCGGCATAAGAGACGAGTTGGACGGCGTTCATACCGAGTATTAAACACTCGTCTTCCGGCATGTACCCGACCTGCCTTCGGATGCCCAACGGGTCTGTCTTCACGTCTAACCCAAACACGGACGCTGTGCCTTGACTGGGTTCGACAAAACCGAGGAGTGTTTTGAGTAAAGTGCTTTTCCCGGCACCGTTCGGTCCGAGGAGACCGACCGCGCCGCCTTGCACTTCGATTGAAAGGTTATCTAACGCAGCGTTCGCGCCGTAAAAGAGTGATACATTCTTGAGTTCTATTAGCATTTTTGACAATAACACCTCATCAGGTTTTGCCATTGGCGGACGCATGTTTAAAAATTCTCGGTACGCGTATCCCTATCTGTGTAAGGATTTCATAAGAGATGGTGCCAGCGCGGGCTGCAAGTTCATCAACCGTGATCTCCGCGTCCCCTTGTTTGCCAATCAATACAGCCGCATCACCGACAGACACGTTATCTGTAGGTTCTAAACGGACGACACTCACATCCATACACACGCGTCCGATAATCGAACGACGCACGCCGCCGATTAACACCTCACCGACATTAGAGAGCGCACGCGGATAGCCGTCGCCGTAGCCGACCTGCACCATCGCTACGCGGGTCTGATGCGGTGCTTTGTAGGTCAGTCCGTAACTCACACCTTCACCTTCCGAAAGGGAACCGATCCAACCGATGCGTGCTTTCCACGTCAGTGCCGGTTCTAAAGTGATGGGTCTTTCGGACGCTGGATAGATGCCGTAAAGACTCAAACCGGGACGCACAGCATCAAAATAGGCTTCACGGATTGCAAGTGTTGCTGCACTGTTTGCCGCGTGAACCCATCTTCCACTGTTAGAAATTTTTTTAAGTACGGATGAGAACCGTTCTATTTGAGCGAAAACGTAACTTTTATCCGCTTCGTCCGCCGTCGCAAGGTGTGTGAATAAGCCCTCTACTGTGAGTCGATCCAGCGTTTTGAGTCTGTGCAGAAGCTGTGCTGCTTCCGTCCAATGAACACCATACCGATTCATGCCTGTGTTGATATTGACGTGGACACTTATCGTGTTTGACGCGACCGCGTTCAACCGATTCGCGAATTCCCAATCGCTTATCGTCGGAACTAACCCGTGTTCAATGATAAGCGATGCCTGGTTCGGAAGGGAACTAAAAAGCACGAGGATCGGTTCGCGAACACCTGCCTGACGAAGTTTTATGCCTTCTTCAACCGTTGCCACGGCGAACATATCCGCGATACCTTGTAACGCTTCTGTTACAGAGGTCACGCCGTGTCCGTAGGCATCCGCTTTCACGACAGCGATCAGGCGTTTTCCGGTGAACGTTTTGATTGCTTCAGCGTTCCGTCGGATTGCACCGAGATTAATTTCTACGTGTGTTCGGTAGGCATCCATATTTTTTTAGGACTTACGCAGATTGCTCTTTTGTAGCATAGGCTGTTAGCCTGTGCCCGAGAACGTCTCTGTTTTTTTCAGAATTTATCCGCTAACCGAGCGTCATATCGTCAAAAGTGCGTAAGTCCTGTTTTTTTATCCGTATTGTACCAATAAGAACATTATAGCACAACCTATCCAAATTTGCGAAACCTTTCGGGTACCAACAATTATGCATCCCGACTTTGGGAGTTGGTAGCACCCCCTTGGAACCACAAAAACAGTAGAATAAACACGATAGAATTCGCTAACAGCATCGTTGAGATGGCATTGAGTTTCGGGGTGATCCCGAACTTTAGCTGCGAATAGATATGGACAGAGAGCGTCGTATAGCCGACACCGGCGGTGAAGAAGGTGACCACAAAATCGTCTATAGAGAGTGTAAAGGCGAGCAACGCACCGCCGATAATTCCGGGGGCGATCAACGGAAAGGTTATCCGCCAAAACGTCTGCCATTCGTTGGCACCGAGGTCACGGGCTGCCTCCTCTAAAGTGTTATCGTAGCCTTGCAGACGCGCACGTACCACAATCGTGACATACGCGACGTTGAAAACGCAGTGCGCGATAATCACTGAGGCTAAACCGAGTGGAATAGGCGTTTGCACATAGAAGGTCAACAACGCGATCGCCAACACGATGTCGGGGATGATGACCGGTAGATAGAGGCATCGCGTGAGCGCAGTTCGGAAACGGAACCGATACCGTTCTATCGCCAACGCAGCTGTTGTTCCAATAAACGTAGAGACAGCCGTCGCGACACCTGCCACGATCAGACTATTTCGGCAGGCACGCCACAACGCCGCATCCTCAAACAGTTTCGCATACCAACTGAACGTGAAGCCTTCCCAAACAGAGATCTGCTCACCACTGTTGAATGAGAACACCACAACTGCTAAAATCGGAACGTAGAGAAAGAAAAATACCAACCCTATGTTGGCTTCAAGAATCCGTTTCATTTTTTTAATTTTGCCCTAACGGGAGCAGTCAGGTTACCTTGGGCAATGAACAAGGTATTCAAAAATCCGCCTTCGCCTTCGGCTACAGGCTACAGTCTTTAGCTAACTCTTTTGTTTTGCCCTAACGGGAGCAGTCAGGTCGTCTTAGGTTTCATCTTGTTGTAAGGTCCGGAAGTATAGCACAGTCCCAACGAGAACTATACCCATCAGCATAAACGAGAGTGCGGAACCGAAGGGCCAATCCCGTGCAGTCTTGAATTGCCGTTCAATCACGTTGCCGATATAACTCACCTTCCCACCGCCGAGCAGATCGGGTGTCAAAAACGCGCCTACCGTCGGGATGAAAACCAGCATCGATCCTGCAAGGATACCGGGCAGACTCAGCGGCACCGTCACGTGCCAAAAAGCACGCCGTGGCGACGCGCCTAAATCCTGTGCTGCCTCCAGCAGCGACATATCCAATTGTTCCAATGCTGCATAGAGCGGGAGTATCATAAACGGCAGGTATCCGTAGACGAGACCGATTTGCACCGCGAGCGGCGTGTTCAGCAACTCTAACGGACCCCAGTTGGGGAACAGGGCACTTAAAAAACTGTTCAGCAAACCTTCCGTGCGTAAGATCAGTATCCACGCATACGTTCGGATGAGGAAGTTCGTCCAGAACGGGACAACGACGAGGAGCAGTAAAATATTCCGGTGTTTCGGTCTGTAGCGTGCGAGGTAATAAGCGAAGGGGTAACCGAGTAGCAGACAGACCGCCGTACAGATCAATGCCGTAGACACCGAACGCCAGAGGATACCGAGATAGAGTCCATCAAACAATCGCGCATAGTTTTCCAGCGTAAAGATCCAACGTACGCCGCCGTAAGTTCCACGCTCCAAGAAGCTATAGATAAACACCGACACCAACGGCAGCAGAAAGAAACAGACCAGCCAAAAAACAATCGGAAAAAGGAGAACAAGGCGTTGATAATTATGACGCATATTTACTCATGAACTCGCGGATAGTGTTCTGCATGTCCCACGGATCTCTAATTTCAAGGAATGTCCATTCGCCAAACTCGCCAGCGTTGTTAACTGCTGGTACCCACATATTCTTGACAGTATTTACCTTCTGAACTTTATCTTCGCGCCCCATGCCGGAAGTTTCAAGAATCAGATTCACGATATGATCGCCAGAGCTGCCTCTCGGTTTTTGGATGCGGGCAATGAAATCGGGAACATACTGCCGATTTGTTCCGTTGTGATTGACATACGGGATTTGGAAATCCAAGTTGTGGTTTTTGACGTAGGCAATGACTTCGTCCATCTGCTCAAGTGCCTGTGCAGTTTTCTGTTCCCACGATTCCGTGTCCGCGACGACATGCGAGATATGGCATTTATCCGGACGCGTTTCCCACGTCGGCTGCGTCGTCTCAAACTCCACATCTTCGGTTGAACCCGTACGTTCTTTATCTCGGAAAAATGGGAGAAATACCTTCGGTGCATTATCTTCTGTAGGATTACTGTTTTCATTGTGTTGCTCTGCTCTGAGTATCCCTTGATAAATCCGCAACGCTGCCTTCCTTCCAATCTCTCCAATGTGGAAATACTGTGGATACATATTGTCTTTATAGGTGACACAATCTTTCATCCATCGACGCGTAATACGGAGGACTTGTGGAAACAACCACCACTTTGCCTCGTCATCAGCGTCCAGAAGGTAATTGTTCATTACTGTTCTTGCGAGATAGTACATTGTTTCTTGCTCACGAAATCTCCTCATATATGGCAGGTTTACTTCTTGCGTGCCACCCGTTATCGCCTCAATTTCTATACGAGACGGGATCTCTGCAGTGGAAAGTACATAACGGGAATCTTCAGTAAAAATTGCATCAAGTTTATTGGGAGATAACTGCCGACGATATCCAGCAACCCTTGGGAATGTAATTTCACACGCTGTCTTCCGTTCAGGTAAGGCTTTTACTTCCGTAACAGGTCGCGGATCGATTGTTCTTCCACTGCCTGTTGCAGGGATAAACGAGAACGGAACACCAAAGACTTCAGCATATTCCGGCGGAAACGTTTCTAATTCAATCTCTGCTCCATTAACATCAACAGTTGTTTTTTCTACATCGTGACTGGAACGGCGCAGCCCTCTGCCGACAACCTGTTCGCACAGCAGCTGCGTACTAAATGCACGCACACCGAGAATATGCGTCACCCGCTTTGCATCCCACCCCTCACTTAGCATCGAAACCGAGACGACACATTTTATCTGCTCACCAAGTTTGCCTTTCTTGCCAACCGTATTCATCGCTTCCCGTAACAGATCCGCATCCGTAACTTTATCCGTATTCATTTCGCGTTTGAACTGCTCAATCTGGGTGCGAGCAGCCGTTTTGAATGCACCTTTCAGTGCTTCGCCGGATTCCAACTGATTGCTGTCAATCAGAAGTGTGTTTAAGTGTTCACTCCATACGCCATTGTTTTCATTATTGAATATTGGGAGATTACCTTTGACAACAACATTCTCTCCATCGGTGTCCTTTTTCTCCCAACCTGCAATCCAGTCGTAAACGAGTTTAGAGACTTTTGTATTATTGCAAACCACAATCATCACAGGGGGTGTCAATCCGTGTGGATTCTTCTGCCATAGGTAGTATGATTTTTCGTAGTTGCTATAAAGTGTTTGAAGCGCGGCTTCCAATTCTTGGGGTAGCTGGGGTTCACCATCCGTAGCAATCCCGCGAAGTTTAGGCCCCACTATATCCCAGAGACGACGATAGATAGGGTCACCTTTCATGGTATCGTCCGCCACAGGCACGCGAGGCACCTTCGCAATACCACATTCAATCGAATCAATTAACGCGAAATCCGAAACGACCCAAGGAAACAACACGCCTTCGTTGAGTTTCTTTCCGCTCGGTGTGGTGGTTGAGTATCCTTGCCCCCTTAAAAAGAACGGTGTCGCAGATAAATCGTAAACCTGTTTTACGCCGATTTTTGCTTTAACGGCTTCGATCCCATTTATCCACAAACGCGCCTCGTCTTCCGCTGACGCTGATTTCTTATTCTTTTTTGGGCGGTAACAGTGATGCGCTTCATCGTTTAGGACGATGATATTTTTTTTTCGACCCAATCCTCGACAAACGCGGGTTACCATCTCTTCCGGTGTTTCCCTGAAATTTTCGGCACCTGCGCCGAGTACTTGTTTACCGACTTTGCTCAATTCCTCTTTTGTGCGGCGTTGGAAGGCGTGATAATTGGTGATAACGATCTTTGCCTGACCGAGTGCATCATAATCTGCTCGCGGCACCAGATTCATCTTCTTATAATCATTCTCCGATTTCTCTGGATAAAGCACCTGAAGTCGGTCTCGAATTGTTACACCCGGGGTCACAATCAGAAACGCATCGGTAAAACGGGTACTCTTCGGACTCGCTATCTTATTCAGCGTATGATACGCGATAAGCATCGCCATAACAACTGTCTTCCCGCTCCCCGTTGCCATCTTGAAAGCGACACGGAAGAGATCGGGATTTGCTTCCGCGTTTGCTTTCACAAGTTGGCTATGAAATGAATCGTTTCGCTGTCTGTTCTCATATTCGTTGAGATAGATAGCGGTCTCCACAGCTTCCCGTTGACAGAAATAGAGGCGCGGTTCGTTTTCTGGATTGTTCCAATGCTCAAGGAGCCGCCGCGTCGTTGGGGTTACACCGGGATAGCCGCTATTTCGCCACGCTGCTACTTGGGTCCGAACGCTATTGATAAAGGTGTTTGCTTCTCGGAGATCTTGGTCAGGCAGCTCAAATTGTAGTTGTGTTTCTCCAGACTGCTTTTTCGGTTTCGGAAACGGCATGAAGTATTCACTTCTGCGTCTACCGTCAGCAATCTCTTCGGTGATACCGCGGGCGTTGAATTTGAAGTGCCGTTGCGGTTCTTCAAACGGACTGTTGATAACTGGGTTGTCTATGGTAACTGTTGACATTTGCGCTCTTATTGCTCCTCGATCTTCATCATGTTTTGCACGTTTTTAATCGATTTGTAGATAAGCCTCTTGTCTTGATCAAATTGGTTTGCAATTTTATGAAACACCATTGCCGTGTCGGTGTTCCCATCGAACCCATGCATTACCATAAGTTCCCAAATTTTCTTTTCGATATCCGCAGACTTTTTAGCGGTGTTATGCATCCGCTTGATCTGTTCCATTGAGATTGTGATTTGATGGATCGGGTAATCTTCGTTCAATATCGCAATAATCTCGTCAAGTTCGGGGTTCTCCCAGTTTTCAAAAGCCTTTAAAATAGTAGCCCAAATTACGGTGGCACTCAACTGCGTCAGTCCTTGTGTCCAATGCACTTGTTCAATTCGGTGCGGTTTGCACTTATACGGACGGATTTCATGCGTGTCCTTTGTTTTCACATACCAGATACTGCCTTCCTCACCTTTAAATATGGGGGCTTGGTTCTCATTCAAGCCGATGAACTCCAATCGCCTATCAAGGTCTTGTTGTTCCTGCTCGTAGTGCCATACATAGTCTTTTTCAACGGTGCCGAGGTGTTCTGCTTTCGGGATGTCGCCTGCCTCAAGTTCGGTATTCAGCACGATTTGTCCCTGCCTCCCGCGCAGTCCGAACAATAACACAATATCCAACTTGACATCTTCGTATTGAATCGTATGCGGGTTATCCGACCCATAGAGTTCAAAACTGAAACCTGTAACATCGGGATTCAATTTGAACAGTTCTGTAATCTGTGGGTATTTTCGGCGGATATGCTGCCACATTGTTATATAGCGACCTCGCAAAAACGGAAACAAGCGCACCTTAAATGTGATGTATTTTAGTCCGTTATATGCGTAGCGGTACATAAAAATGTTGGTGCCGTCGTATTTACGGAAACGGTAAATCCGCTCTGCACTCGGAAACCGGTAATTGTGTCCTAATCCGAAAGGGTAAGCAATTTTCGGTGTGCCGAAGATGAGTGGTTGATCGGCAGGTTCGCCATTGATTTTTTTTGTCTGCAGCGCGCCGTAGCGTCTATCTTTACTGAAACTGATCTGCCCTTCAACGTGGTTTTGCGGGTTAAACGGGTCTGTCGCGCTAAATTCAGAGCAGTCTGAATCTAAAGTTTGTTGTGCATTTTTTGTTTTCTGGGGGTCCATCGCTGGCCTCCAAGGAACCTATTGGTATTGGGCGAGGGAACCTCGCCACTACAATGAACATACCCTTGATTGTAGGCGCATGGGTTCGTAGGGGCGGGGTCTCCCCGCCCATCACCAACCACAATTCATTGCGATCTACGCTTCATTTTCGGATGGGCATAAAAAGTCAATCTGCAAACCTTCTTGTTCAAACGCCTTTCGGAACGGTTCCCATTTTGTATCTAATGCCTGCAAGATAGTTGCTTTTTTATTTTCGTCACGCTCATAGGCGATAGCAACCGCAATAAATTTTCTATCAGCTACATCGAAATCGCTTAAGGCTTCGGTAGTTGGGAATTCTTCAAAATCCGTGTCACTGCCATCCAACGGGTTAATACGCACCATCGTGCAAATTGCCTGTCTCCGCATCAGGTTCTGCAGTAACGTTTTTACAAAAAGATCACCGATTCCTTTCCGGGTCTCTAAATTGACATATCTCTTGTACTCCTTGAGAATTCGCCATCCATCATCAACAAGTGATGTTTCCTGCTGATCAAGAATCTGTTTAATTCGTTTCTGACAACGTTCTACACAGTCAGGTGAAGCATGCTCTGCCTCATCGTTTGCAGTTATGATAACGTTTGTATCTACGATAACAGCGTTCATTAACCCTCCGCTCTCTTTTGACGTTCTCTTTGTGCTTCTGTCATAGCAAACAGGTCCCCCATCTCGTCACCAAAAAAGTTTTCTGGCCAGTTCGAGATATTGCCGAACTCATCCATCTTTAGCCTTTCAATTGTGGAAACGCCTTCTTCATTACGGCAAAAATAGAGAGCAGTTTGATCGTAGGTGATCTTTTCTTCCGCGATACGCCGTTGCAACCGATTTAGCAAATGCTCACTGTGACTTTCTATCAAAATCTGAAGGTTGCGTTCCGTGATAACCTCTATCAACAGATCCGCAAGATCGGCTTGTGCCTTCGGATGGAGGTGGATGCCAGGCTGTTCCAAAATAACGGTTGATCCTTCCGGGACATAGTAGCAATGAACCAATAGAGGAAACACATCGGAAACTCCATAACCCATATCTGCTAATGTGACTTCTGGACTGTTAGAGGTTTTTCGGATGCGCACTTCGTAATTTTTATCGTCTAAAGAGTCAGTTGGGATAAGTTGGAAGGAGTAGGCAAGTTCCATCTTTTGAAGCCATTCGGAAATCCGTTCTTCGATTAACACTCCATCTTCTTTAGTAGAACTTTTCATTTTTCGCACACTTGCCGAGAGGAGAGCATCAATAGCTCTGTTTCCCCATGAGTCAACCTCCTTTGGATGTGTGCCTTCCCAGTGATAAGAGCGTTGTGGATGGACTCTGACAGGCCCGAAATAATAAACATGGGAAAACAATTCTTCAAATACAGATACAAACCCGGTTAGAACCTCTCGGACATCAGAATTTTCGGATGATAATAAACCATAGCAGTTTTGGACCTTGGTCGGTATTCGGTTTTGTTGGTTAACGAAAAGATTATTATCTTCCCAAACCACTCTCGCGGGACTATTTAAACTATCGTATCGAAAATCCTTAATAACTTGATTTCCCTCGACTTCTCGGATAACGGTATGAAAAGAAAAATAGAGCATTTGTCCCTGAGTGGTAACAACAAGATTATAAGGAACGGTGTGGCTGAGTTTGCAACTTAGACCTAAGTACAGTTCATTACGTACTTCATGCCCATGAATCACCTCTCGGAAATTGCCAAGATTGACCAGAGAATTTCCATCACCGAAAAAGATGACCTCATTTGCCTCTGGATGTTCCGTAGTCTGTTTCAGCAACAGCAGCATCTGTAACAGGCTACTCTTCCCTGAACTGTTCGTCCCAAAAAAACCTGTCAACGGGGCAAGTTCCACCTCGCCGCTGTCTTTCCACGATTTGAAATTTTTCATTCGTATATGTGTAATCATTTTCATTGCCTCCATGTTAACCACTCAGGACTTACGCAATTTTGACTACAGTCGGTTCTATTAGTTGAGATCTTTCGGAAAACACAGCGTTATAGTAGCACAGGCTAACGGTCTCCTATGGTACAAAAGAGCAGCATGCGTAAATCCTACCCTTATTATACGCAGTTTCACGAGAAAATTCAAGGGAATCCAAACTGCAGCCAAGGCCAGTCGATTTTAAGAAATTATTCGATTTTACGTCTTTTTTTTAGGATCCGGTGCGAAATGCTGCGAAATCTAGCGAAAATTTCGGCGTTTTGTTTTAAAACATAACATACATGAAGTGTTAACACCTGCGAAAAGGACAACACCAAACACCTACAATTGAATGCCCTTGAACTGCAGCAGAGAAGCATGGATGGACAGAGAACGCTCTTAAAATCCGAGATAATCCGCGTCCTCTGTGTAATCAGCGATTTGCGGCGTACTCGCCCAAATGTGAAGGGCATTCAGACATTGCACAACCTAACAGGTTATGCTACGAAATCTTATATTCCTTCATCACCTCATCGCCGTAGTGGTTGATGACTTTCACTGCAATTTTGTCAGTCTCAGGCTTCGCAAACGGTAGACTCTCTGTCCGATAAAGTGCTTCCCACGCCTCCGCGTCAATTTCTGAATTGAGGGCGCGCTGCAGCTGCTTATACGGTTCATCTGCACCTGTGAAATAAGCGTGTCGCACGAAAAACGCTTCACCGTTATAGGCGGTATCAATGAACCAGCAGGCGATGTCTTCTGGCGTGTCGGAGCGGGTTAACCCTTGTTTCGGATCGTACACATCTACACCCAAAAGTTTCACAGAATGCGTCCCATCTTTATGATTCACAATCTCGACATCCGGTTCCCCGAACACCATGAACAGGTTCCCTTGACCCGTGTTTTTAAGTTCACGCACCATTAACTCAGGACTCATCTTAACCGGTAGGATCGTAAGCCGTCCCATGCGTGTGTCCTCACCAGCAGTATAACCTTCAAACGCAAAACCGGCAATAATGAGTAGATCGAATCGCGGTGTTCGGCGCGCAGCTTCCTTCGCAGCCTCATTTATCCATTGGCTACCGACAGTAATGGATTGCGAAGCGATACTAATAGCGACGCTCTGTATATTGTTATCTACATCTGTATACGCACCTTCGGCATGTAACCACTCACCGGGCAGTTCCTCCAACCAATCAAAGGTAATGCGCTGTTCTTGAAGGCGGTTTTGAACCCCGCCTGTTTTCAGATGTTCAAGGATATGCTGATGATAATCTTGTGAAACATCTGGGGCAGCAGGCGTTGCGGTATCAGTCTCTGTTTCAACAGGATCAAGCACAAAATGCGGCGATAAACTCTCTACAGTGAATGGACCTGTAACACGAACCCGTTTTGTGTCCTCATGCGGTTGATCGTAGAGGATCTCTTTTTTGCCACGCCGCGCAGTAGAAGCATCCATGGCGAGTTGTCGCTCTCGCTTGAAATTGAGCCATTGACGATGTAAATTCTGGAATTCAGAATCCCATTCACTATCAGTCTCTGCTGGCACTTCCCACTCTTCCCAGTTTTGCCCCATGAGACGGTTCATTTCAGCGCGCAGCGGATCCAGTTTTGCTGCATATTCGATATAGATGTCGTCAACCTCTGTGTTATTTGCCATATCTGAGAGGCTGACATACGATGCCGTTTTGTAAGCAAAACCTTGCTTGATGTCGTTTGTATCTTCTAAACGATAATAAGGGTATTTGGCGGACATCAGACGCGTACGTGCCAATGCTAAAGCGACGCGGGATGTATCTACCGTTATCCAACGTCTGCCCCACTGCTCTGCAAGATAAGTGGTCGTGCCGCTGCCACACGTCGGATCTAACACAAGATCGCCGGGATCTGTCGTCATAAGTATACATCTTTGAATAACTTTTGGATTTGTTTCAACAACATATCTTCGTTCAGGAGTTGATCCCGCGGTATCTGTCCACAGATTAGTTCTAGCACGTCCTGGAGAGTCGGTCGAATATCGGATATAGTACAAGGTTCGTTTTTTCCCAGTTAATCTTCTCTGCTTTGCCAGCCGATCCAACCCTTCGTGAGTTGTCGGCCAACCCCTATCTTTTCCGATAGGTGTGAATTCCTTGCCTTCAAACTTGTATTCAGATATAGCACCGCTACCGGTTTGTGACGATGCTAATATTTCTAAAAAACGTCGCGCTCCCCCAGGTAACAAGGCTGGGTTTTCTACCTCTGCTTTTGTCATTCTACGCCGTGTCCCATCGTTTAACTCGACTTGAGTATAAGACTTGAGGAGTGGATCCGCCACACGTTCATCCCATTTTACCCAAAGTTGGTTATATTTCATTTGTTCTTTATCCTTTGCATACCACAAAAGATAATCGGAGACTGAGGCTAACCCTGTTGAAGATGTCATGCCAGCGCGAGTCCATGTGATTGTAGAAACAAAATTCGCATCTCCAAAGACCTCGTCTAATACACATCGGACTCGGTGGACATTTTCATCACTAATCTGGACGAAGATGCTGCCGCGCTCTGTGAGTAATTCACGCGCAACGGTCAGACGATCGCGTAGGTAAGTGAGGTAGGAATGGATGCCGAGTTCCCACGTGTCGCGAAATGCTTTAACTTGTTCTGGTTGCGGTGTAACGTCTTCTGCTTTTGTGTTACTGACCTCTCGTTTTCGGGTGCTAACTTGCCAATTGCTACCGAACTTGATTCCGTACGGCGGGTCAAAATAGATCATCTGCACGCTGCTTTTGAGTTGTTCCTTTTCAGCGAGAGAATTCATCACTGCAAGCGAGTCGCCGAGGATAAAGCGGTTGTGCCAATTTTGTTCGTGTTCATAGAATTCGATTTTTTGGTTAAAATCAAGACCGTCAAAGCCCTCAAAAAGCAACTCTATCTGCTCTGATTCTCGCCGCTTTTGTGCGCGAAGGTTTTCAATAATCGCTTGGGGTTGGATATGTTCTTGCGTGTAGATGGGTACCGCTGGCACTTCAAGATCGCTATCGTTTTGTTGATCTTTGCCTTTCCAGACGAGTTGCGGATCCAGTGCTACATCGCGCGGGTAACGGGTGGGTGCGTTTTCCTCATCTTCGGCGAATCCACTCAATTCTTGGGTTGGGTTGTTAGGCAGTTTATCGGGGTGTCCGTAATGATCAATCGGTTTTTCGGCATAGAATCTCCTTTGCTATTGTGGTACGGTGGCACAACCTAACAGGTTATGCTACAGAAGAACAGAAGACAGGCACAACCTAACAGGTTATGCTACAGAAGCGTGGAAACCCAAACGAACAGTTTAGAGCTGGTCTTCAATCCATTCATCGTCGTGGGCGGGATTATAGATGAGCCCTTTTTTAATATCAAGACAGAGATCCAGGTATTCCAGTACCATGTGTCCGACAAGAACAGGCAGCCCGGCCGGTAGGTCCGCCACCTCCATTGTCCCCTCCCGTTCTAAGACGGTATATCGGACATCAGAATAAACTGTCCGCGTAACGATACCGTTTGTGGTCTGTGCCCTTCTACTTCTAACGGGAGTCAAGCCGAGTCGCTCTATAATCGGTTTGGGTAAGGACAATCCAGTTGCACCAGTATCAACGATCGCGTCTTCGACGGTCACTTGCCGAATATCTTCAGGTTTGATAACCCCAGCTTCGGCTAAAAACTGATCCTTTCGATTTGCAAGTTCTATTTTTGTTGTGTGTTTCACTTTTTCTTACCTCAGTTTACGCTACAGGCAATAGTCTTACCTGCGCTCTTTCAAGCGTGCAATTTCTGCTTGGAGTCGCGCGACTTCTGCTTCAGCCTTCTGTCGAGCTGCCGCTTCTTGTTCTGCAAGGGTTTGTAGCCACCGTTCTGATTGGGGATCGTAAAGCGCGAGACCCTCTTCCGTTAAATGGAAATTCAGAGCCAATATCTCTGAATGTATCGCTGCATCAACGTCTGGAGCAATCTCAATATACTGACCCTCAACAAGCCGAAATCCGAGTAGCGGCGATGGTAGATATCTTCTATCTGGATCATAGAGGAAATACTCTGGAATGTTCATACGCGCGTAGAGTGCCATTTTCTCATCTAAATCATTTCGATAGGTCCTCTTACTGGAAAACTCCATCACGAAGTCTGGCGGTTTCCCTTCTTCCCATACTTTATAAGTGCGGCGGAACTTCTGTCCGAGCCCGAAAGCGACAAGAATATCGGGCGAGACAGCGGTTCGCATCGGGCCCTCTATGTCATACATCATAATATTCCCAGAGATATAGATCCCTGGGTCCCGCGAAAGATAAGTTTCGAGCATATCCTGCACACGCTTTATCCAATAAAGGTGGAGGTCTGTGTCAGCCATAGGTTTACCATCCGATTCCGGGTAGAGTTCTTCTTCCATTTCTGTGGGAGCATAAGGCGGACGACGCACGTTTGGGGAAGTTTCCATCGGTGTTCTCCTTTGCTGTTTGTGAGTTGTTGATATAAGGTCTATTATACAACTTGTCCCAAAAGAATGCAAGCGAAACAGAGCCATCCATTTGTCGGAAAAAACCCTGTCAATCTGCTAATCCTGAAAGTCCTAATTCAGACAATTGACAAATATTTCACACACCCTTAGTTGAATTTTCATTTGATTACAAACATAAAATAAGATACACTATTTTACATCTCACCTTGATATACCAATTACGAAAACACAACTGAAAAGGAGACACACATTGGAAAAAATACGCGAACTGATTACCTTATTGGAATCCGGCGTTGAAGACTATGACTCGCAAATGAAAGTCCTACAGTCAGAACGTCTGAAATATATTCGGCTCTCTATAACAGACGGGTTCGGCACGGAGGAAGGCGATTCGAAGGAGTCATGGCTGCTTCACCTCAAGCAACTCGAAGATTCACTTGCCCTGAGACGGCGGACCCTACGACAGGCAGTCGTGGATACCGCAGAAGATTTTCAGAAAGAGGAAAATGCATGATATTGAGATTCGTACCGCCCACTATAAAAAAATGTTTGAAGTGTTCACTGCTGTTGGTGTGGTGTTTCGCTGTCTCGTCGGGATGGACACAAGAGACAGACAACACCGGAATTATTGAAACGGCAATCCGGCACCAGAATTTAGGGTTGGCATACCTTGAAGAATCACAACCCTCCAAGGCTGTTGAGGCATTTACTGCCCTTATTGAACTGCTTCCAGACGAAGCCATCGGTTATGGAAACCTCGCCGTTGCACATCTTCGTCTACAACAGGCAGATGCCGCTGAATTGTGGGCGAAACGCGGCATCGCTATCGCACCGATGGATAGCCAATTACATTTCATCTTGTCCGAGGTCTATCAACTGCAAGGGAAAAGCGATTTAGCCGTAGAAGCGATGAACGAAGCCGTGCGCTTGGATCCCGATGAATTGGAGTTTCGCTACAAACTCGTGCGTCACTACCTCGGTCAACGAAACGATCCGGAAGCACAGCAGGAGGCTGTTCGGCATCTACAGGAACTCCACTCGCGGTCACCGGTGAATGTTGTCGTTTTACTGAAGTTGACACAAGGGTTGATTGAACAAGAACAACTCGAAGCAGCGGCGGAACTTTGTCAGGTGTTGATGATCCTCTTAGGTGATACGGACGCAGAAAAACTCGAATACCTCACGCAAGGGATCGCGGCGATAGAGCAGACAGATTTAAAACTCGCCAGCCGAAATATCCGTATCTTTGAGAACTTACACCGTGCAAGCCCGCGTTACCAGCAAGGCATCGGTGAATTGGTAACCGATATCTTGGGGCATCCCATAGAGACGTTCAGTGCAGGATTTCGCGCGCGAATCATCGCTAAAGAGAGCATACCCATTGATGTGGAATTTGTGGACGTTACCGAACAACTTGGCTTTGCAAATATGGATAGCATCCCTGTCGAATCCGCCG
Organism: Candidatus Poribacteria bacterium; assembly: GCA_022823085.1. GTDB lineage: Bacteria > Poribacteria > WGA-4E > WGA-4E > WGA-3G > WGA-3G. The sequence goes on along the minus strand of JAJDXV010000151.1, from coordinate 23,037 downwards.
ACATTTCATTGCTCGACTATGATGGCGACGGAAACTTTGACCTCTATACTACGATTAGATTGCTTTTACAAAATACCGATGGCATATATGTGCCAGTCCCGCAAATTCAAGAGATATTAGGACAAGAATCGCAATTTCCACACACTGCCGCTTATGCAGATATCGACAAAAACGACACGCCAGATTTCTTGTTACAAACCCTCAACGGGATAATACGCCTCCGTATAGACGAGACCGAAAATTGGTCGGTATCACCTATCGTCCAGCATGAACAGATACAAGAAGAAATCGGTTGCCTCTTTTCCATTGATTACGATCACGACGGCGATCTGGATCTTTTTTCAGGACGAAATGACATCACGATGTACCGAAACAACGGCGATGAGACCTTCACCGATGTCACAGAACAGACCTTTGTAAATCCAGTGCAACAAGCTGCCCCCGCTGAAGCATTCTCCGCTGATTTCGATGACGATGGCGATATAGATGTTTTTACCATACACCGCGAAATGGGATGTACCCTCTACGATAACCTCCGTCAAGGGAAACTCCGCGCGGTTTCCGACGATACCGGAATTTCGCAGGAAATCCATTATACCGCTGCTGCTGTTGGCGATTACGACAATGACGGAGACATTGATATTTTTCTATCAACAGCAGATCAGATCTATCTCTATCTCAATAGAGGCGATGGAAGTTTTATGAGCGATCCACGCTTAGAGGCGGATGTACGTGATCTGTCACCCACGCTATTAAAAAATATAGATTACGATAACGACGGATTTATTGACCTCTGGGTGAGTGGTGAAGATGGGATGTTCCTATTCCGTAATGATGGTACTGGGCAGTTTATGGAACCGTATCCGCTTATAGAAACCGTTACACCAACAGAGGGGGCGATCCTCCACAACGCAACCGCTGGAGCAGTCGGTGATTACGACAATGATGGCGATCTCGACCTATTTTTCTTTAACGGTAAAGGAGAACTCCGCGCATTGCAAAACAACGGTGGCAACGAAAATAATTGGATACAGGTACGGTTGGAAGGTATCACTACCGGAAATAATAAAGTCAATAGAGACGGTATCGGCTCGAAACTGGAGGTGAAAGTCGGTGACCTCTATCAACTGCAGTATGTATCCGAACAGGTCTCCCATTTCGGGTTAGGTGCGTTTGACATGGCGGACATTGTGCGTGTTGTCTGGACGAACGGTGTGCCGCAGAACGTCATCAAACCACAGGCGAAACAACGGATTCTGGAGAAGCAGATACTCAAAGGTTCCTGTCCGTTCCTATATGTCTACGACGGTGAGAAATACGAATTCGTCACCGATCTGCTTTGGCGCGCGCCTTTGGGACTTGTCACTTCAATGGGGTTTGTCGCGCCTGATGAGACACGAGATTTCGTAAAGGTTTCGGGGACACAGATACAACCGAAAGATGGAAGGTATTCCATTCAGATTACGGAAGAGTTATGGGAGACCGCCTATTTTGACGAAGTGAAACTAATCGCGGTAGACCACCCAGCAGGCACCGACATCTTCGTAAATGAGCAGTATGTTCCGCCACCGTTCGCTGAATTTAAGGTTTACGGAGTCAAAGAGAAACTGCACCCGAAAGCTGCGACTGATCACCGTGGTGAAGATGTGTCCGATGCTTTAAGAACGTTTGATTACCACTACGCCGTTGAACACGCCCCCGGTCCCTACCAAGGCGTTGTTGAACCGCACGCCATAGTTCTCGATCTCGGTGATATACCAAACGACACGCCTGTAACGCTATTTCTCAGCGGTTGGATATTTCCGACGGATACGAGTATCAACGTCGCGCTGTTCCAAAACCCCGAAATTAGTCCCCGTTTCCCGTCAGTCGCTGTGAAGGACGCAACCGGAGAATGGGAAACCGTAATTGATATGATTGGGCTGCCAGCAGGCAAAAACAAGACGATTACCGTCGATCTGACAGGCAAATTCCTATCCGACGACCGACACGTCCGGATTGAAACCGATATGCAAATTTATTGGGATGCGGCGTTTTTCACTGTCGGCACGCAAGACGTACCGATAGAGATGACGACGTTGAACCCGGATAGCGCGGATTTGCACTACCGCGGCTTTTCCGAGATGTATCGTCCAAACCCGCACGCACCACACTTGTTTGACTATCAGAAAGTAACAACAGAGGCGCAATGGCGCGACCTTGCAGGTTATTACACCCGCTACGGAGATGTTAATCCGCTATTGCAAGAAGTTGATGACATGTATGTGATTCTTAATGCTGGCGATGAAATCACAGTGGAATTTGATGCCGCACGCCTGCCAGCATTGAAACCAGGTTGGGTGCGAGATTTTATCCTTTATAGCGACGGGTGGGACAAAGACGGCGACATCAACACCCTCACATCGCAGACGGTTGAGCCGCTGCCGTTTCACGGCATGTCCGCCTATCCGTATCCAGATACCGAGCATTATCCAGACGACGCAGTGCATCGACGGTATCAACTCAAATATAATACCCGACGCGTGAAGCACCGTTTACCACCATTACCAACACAGGAATGAAACTATGAAGATGAAACACGCATTCGTCATCACTATTTTGTTGTTAATTTACACACTGCTTCCGTCCATTGGAATTGCCCAAGATCATACCGAATGGAAATTACCGGAAGGCGCGAAAGCACGCCTCTGCAAAGGGGAAATTCGTGGCATAAGTTTTTCACCCGACGGCACCCAAATTGCTGTAGGCAGTGCTACTGGTGTTTGGCTTTATGATACTCACACCGGTGCCGAACGCGCCCTATTTACCGATTATGTATCAGAAATAGGTCTCGTGGCATTCTCACCGGACGGTAAAACCTTGGCGACTGGAGAATATGACACAATCCTAATCTGGGATGTTGCCACCGGCAATCTTTTGAAATCCATCAAAAGACAAAGGGCTCGGATACAGGCACTTAGAATTCTTGAAGATAATAAAACGCTTCTTTGTGAAAATTACAACGGTTCGGTTCGATTGTGGGATGTTACAACGGGGTTGGAAATAAAGAACTTCGATCCGAAATCTTCAGATACGTTTGGAGGTGTACTGAGTTCTGCGTTCGGATACGAGGTTACCACTGCAGGTTTATATCTTACTAAAATTCAGGACAACGGTCTTTATGCAATTGGCTACAAGAATGGCAAAATTCGGTTGAAGGATGCCACGACTGGAAAACATCTGAAAACGTTTCAAGGCCCGAAAGGTCGCATCAGCCAATTGGTATTTTCGCCAGATGGCACGCTCCTTGTTACGAATACCAGTAACGCCCCGAACCGTCTCTGGGATGTTAACACAGGGAAATCGATAAAAGACTTAACAAAAAACGCAAAAATGTGGGGAATACTCACCTTTTCTAAAAACGGTAAGACTTTGGCTTGCCAGAGACGGCTTGGTGAAATTGATGAAATTGAGTTGTGGGATGTTCCAACGAAAACACTTCGTACCACGCTCGGGGCAGGTTTAGACCCTCCGATTCATAAGCTGGCATTTTCACCAGATGATAGCCAGACGGTTGTAGGCGTGAACCCAGACGGTGATATCCGAGTATGGAATGTGAACACCGGTGACGAGTTGGCTGCCTTTTCAACAGGACATACACAGCGGCTGACCGCGTTGGCGTTTTCACCCGACAACAGTACGATTGCAAGTGGACATATTAACACGATTGCACTGTGGGATGCACACAATTTTACGCAACTATCTAACGGCGTAGACCCTAACGGGTGGATTAACGCCTTGGTATTTTCACCTGATGGCAGCACCGTAAGTGGTATAAAACGTTTCCGATTTAAAAGACGGACCCGTGGTCCGTTCATTCAGGAGGGTGTAAACAGTACCTTGGGTTTATGGGATACACGTACAGCGGATAAACTGTCTGATTCGCCCGTTGAATCATATTTCGGAGAATTACCGAAACTTTCCGGAGTGCGAAACTCATCAAGCTCTTCCACTGGAGCGATTGGTATGGTTGTGTTCTCCCAAGATGGTAGTATGCTTGCTACAGCACTAAATTCAGATCGTGCGACTGAGGACTACCGATTTACTGTGCATTTATGGAATATTCCCGATAGGACAATGAATCTCACGCTAAAGGGACATACAGATACCGTTAACGCACTGGCATTCACCACCAACGGTGGGACGCTTGCAAGTGGGGGTGATGACAAAACAATACGGTTGTGGGAGACAAGGACCGGAACCGAAATATTAAATATACCATCAGGCAAAATCCACGCCTTAGCATTTTCTATGGATGGTAAGATACTTGCAAGCATCAATAATGCTTTCAGCGTTCAACTCTGGGATGTTGCCACCGGTAGTGAACTCACTTCTATTGAAGGACAAAACGATTATGGTAACGTATTAGGATTTTCCACGGATAGCAAGGTTCTTGCCTGTGGAAGTCGTGATGGAACCATTCGGCTGTGGGATGTTGCCACCGGTAACAAACTGTCTACTCTCAAAGGGCATGTTGATTGGGTGAATGCCCTGGTGTTTTCATCCGATGGTAACATACTCGCAAGCGGCAGTGAGGATGGCGTAATCTTTCTTTGGAATGTTCTGCACTAAAAATTTGTATGCCTATGGATGCCAACGATTATGAAGTATGTGCGACTTCATCGCCGATTCGCCGCAACGGAACATACAGACAGAGCGTCGCAATGACCAAGATACCTGCCAAAACGATGTACGGATAAGCTTCCTTTGCATAGAGCCAGCCGCCAAGGAGCGGTCCCAAGATGCGTCCTAAACTTAAAAATGCGTCCATAATACCGATAGCGGCACCTTGACCAATCCGCGTCTGCTTAGAAATCCACGATGTATTTGTCGGACGGATCAACTGATTACCGATACCGGCAATGGTGAGGTACACTGTGAGTGTCGCAAAAGAGTAGGCTTTGAGCAATAGTGCCATGCCGAGCGCGTTGAGCAGCAAACCTGTGAGAACAATGCGCCGTTCCCCGAACTTGTTGATGAGTTTACCGAGCAACCCACCTTGTAATGGCACGACAATCGCACCCATAACCATGAACATCCACCCCATTTCTCGTTCTCCGTAATCCCATCTATCTTCAATGAACAACGGAAAGGTCATCTCCAAGCCTGAGAAGCTGAAAGTTGAGAAGAATGCAACGAGGAAAAGCGGTGTAAGCGGCGATTTTAAAGTCGTCTGATGGAAAATTTCGCGTGGCGAAACCCATTCGTGTCGGTCTTCGAGTGTTTCACTTGTGAGACCTTTCTGAAGTGATTCTGGCAGTAAAATAAGTGCGAAGAGGAAGGTAAGTAGTGACAATCCGCCTGCGACAAAGAACGGCATATTGTGGCTACCCATAATCCCACCGATCGCAGGTCCGAGGATGAAACCGAGTCCCATCGCTGCGCCCATTAATCCCATACCTCTACCGCGTTCCTCCGCTGTCGTTATATCGGCAACATAAGCCATGACGCTCGGTAAAACTGCAGCGGAGGCGATACCGGCAGCACTGCGTGCAGTAAAAAGCCACACGTAATCCTTTGCGAGTCCAAAACCGATTAAGGCGGCGGCATTACCGAGCAATCCGAGCAGAATCGCCGGTTTTCTGCCATATTTGTCTGATAACCTACCCCAGATCGGTGCAAACAGCAGTTGCATCCCGGAATAGATAGACATCAATATCGCGATTTCGGTGGTGGTTGCCCCAATATCTTTGGCGTAATAGGCGAGGTTCGGAATGATGATGCCAAACCCAAGCATCACGAAAAATAGGGTTAAAAACAGCAGGAGAAGTCTTGATTTTTCCATCTAAAATAAACGCGGGAATCCGCGATGATGCGTCCACACCTTTTCCGCTCCCAGTGGATTATCTGTTATTCGTGAGACCAGGAGCGATGCTAAGAATATAATACCGATTATTATAACAGATTTTAGGGAAGTGTATCAACCAAAAACGCGATAGCCTTCAGTACAGGGCCATTCAATTGTACCTATTCACTTTAGATATATGGATACGTCTTCCTCTGTAGGAGCGAGCTGCGCTCGCGATCTTTCCTAAGAACGGGCACATATGTAAAGCAAAACCATGATCCAAATCGTACAATTGAATACCCCTGGCCTTCAGTAAAGACTGCCTTGACAGGAAAGACGCGCATGGCAAATTTTTGTGGAAATTATAACTTGTTTTTGGTATTATAAAAACGGTTTCATAGTTCTTAATTCATTCTTAATTGAAATTAAACATTGGAGGAAAGATGGCAAGCGGATTTGTGCATCTACACAATCACAGCGAGTACAGTATGCTTGACGGCGCGTGCCGTATTGAAGATATGGTCAATTGGGCTGTTGAGAACAGTGTGCCAGCTGTTGCACTCACCGACCATGGAAACATGTTCGGTGCGTGGGAACTCTACGATAAAGCGAAAAAGGCGGGGGTCAACCCTGTTGTCGGTTGTGAAGTGTATGTCGCACCCGGCGACCGACGAACGCGCGGCAAGGAGCAGGGAGGTCCCTATCACCTGACACTGCTCGCAGAGGATGCGACCGGGTACCAGAACCTCCTTAAACTGGTATCACTCGGATACACAGAAGGTTTCTACAGTAAACCGCGCATTGATATGGAAATCCTACGCGAGTACCATCACGGAATCATCGCACTCACCGGATGTATCCAAGGACAGGTGCCACAACTCCTCTGTTCAAGTAGACGAGAAGAAGGTATCCAGAATTTCAAAACGCTCATGGAGATCATGGGGCAACGCAACCTCTACGTTGAAGTCCAGAACCATTATATTGACAAGGAACTTGAAGCGTATCCGATTATGGTAGAACTGGCGAAAGAGTTCAACCTTCCGATCGTTGGTACCAACGATTGCCACTACCTCCGAAAATCTGACCACGAAATGCACGATGTCCTGCTGTGTATCCAGATGAAGAAGACTGTCAACGATCAGCACCGGATGCGTTTTGACAACCATTTCTACTTTAAAAGTGTTGACGAAATGCGTGAAGCACTGCGCGGCTACCCGGCAGAAGCCATCAGCAACACACTTGAGATAGCCAATCGGTGCAACCTTGAACTCGACTACGGCGAGAATTTGATGCCGAAATATGAGGTGCCTGAAGGACACACAAACGACAGTTATCTTAAGGAACTGTGCTATAAAGGTTTACGCGAAAAGTACGGCGATTTGTCGGATGAAATTCGGAAACGCCTCGACTACGAACTCGATATCATCAGCAAGACCGGTTATTCAGGTTACTTCCTTATTGTGTGGGACTACGTGAAATACGCACACCAACAAGGTTATCCGCTCTCTGCACGCGGCTCCGCCGCAAGTAGCCTTGTGTTGTATGCACTCGACGTGATCGCCTTCAATCCGATGGATTACGACTGCCTCTTTGAACGATTTCTGAACCTTGAACGTATCAGCCCGCCTGATATCGATATAGATTTTGCCGATCGTGCCCGTGAACACGTTATCGATTATCTTGTTAAAAAATATGGCGAAGCTTCCGTCGGTAAAGTTGCCACCTTCGCGACGTTAGGGGCAAAAGCTGCCATCAAAGATGTCGGACGCGCCCTTGAAATGCCGCTTGATAACGTTATCCGCTTAACAGAACTCATCCCATCAATACCGGGCATAACAATTGAGGACGCCTTGGAGGAGGTGCCCGATTTCCAAAAGCTCGCGGATAGCCCGGAATACCGCGAACTCATGGATCTCAGCAAAGCCGTTGAGGGAACGAAACGGCACGTCTCCTGTCACGCTTCTGCAATCGTTGTTTCAAATGGACCCTTGACTGATTACGTGCCACTGTTCAAAGATAAACATGATCAAGTCGCCTCACAATTTGAAGGTAAAACCGTCGAAGATGTCGGGATCGTTAAATTTGATTCGCTCGGTTTACGAAGTCTCACCGAGATTTACGATTGCCTTCAGATGATTAAAACAAATCATGGTAAAGAGATCAAGATAGACGAAATCCCCTTTGACGATAAAGAGACTTACGCACTTCTGAGCCATGGTTTGATTGATGGATTATTCCAGTTGGAAGCCTCTGGCGGTATGTATCGCGTTGTTACGCAACTCAAGCCAGATAACTTTGAGGAGTTTTCGGCAATCCCTGCGCTCTACCGTCCAGGTCCAATTGAAAGCGGTACGATGCAGGACTTCATTGATCGGAAAAATAAGTTGAAACCGGTGACCTATATCCATCCGTCACTTGAAGATGCCCTGAAAAACACCTACGGGGTCTGTGTTTATCAAGAACAGGTGATGCAGATTGCGCGGGATATGGCAGGTTTTACCCTCGGTGAAGCGGATATTCTCCGCTCAGCTATGGGAAAGAAGAACCCTGAATTGCTCAAAGCACAACGTGAGAAATTCGTTGAGGGTGCAACCGCAAAAGGCATCGCTAAACAGGAAGCAGAGGACGTGTTTACGCAGTTGGAGCCTTTCGCAGGGTACGCTTTCAACAAGTCACACACCGTTGCCTATTCGATGTTGGCATATCGTATGGCATACCTGAAAACGCACTATCCGCACGAATTCATGGCATCTATGATGACTGGCGAAGCTGGAGCTGGCCGTTCAGATAAAATCATCCGTTATCGCTCCGAATGTAAGAAACTTGCCGATTTTCTGGATGTAGAGATTAACTTGTTGCCGCCCGACGTTAATAGCAGTATAAGCGAATTCACCGTAGATGGTAACAACATCTGCTTTGGACTCGTCGCTGTAAAAGGTGTCGGTGAGGGAGCAATAGATGCCATCATAGAGGCGCGGGAGCAAGGCGGTTCGTTCACATCCTTACAAGATTTCTGTGAACGTGTGGACATGAAGCAGGTTAATAAGCGCGCGATTGAGAGCCTAATTATGAGTGGTGCCTTCGATGCACTTGAGGGACACCGGGCACAGCACCTCGCGAGCTTGGATAGTGTCATGAAGGTAGCACAGAATGCACAGGCGGATCAAGAGCGCGGACAGATGAGTCTTTTTGGGGACGTAGAAGAAGCACCCGCGATGACAATAACACTCCCTGATGTACCAGAATTCGATCCGTTAGAACGACTTGTGAAAGAAAAGGAGCAACTCGGCTTCTATGTTTCTGGGCATCCACTTGAAGAATACAACGACATCATCGAAAACTATACAACCGCAAGTACCCGAACCTTGGAGGCACACCGTATTGATTCCGAGGTCTTCGTCGCAGGTATGATAACAGAGGTCAAGAATATTACCACGAAAAAAGGGGACGCTATGGCGGTGATTGGGTTGGAAGATTTGGAAGACACAGTAGAGGTCGTCGTTTTCCCCGACGCATACAAAAAATCGTGTGAACTCGTTGAGGGGAAGGCTGTTTGGATTCGCGGGAAAGTTAATATCAAACAGAACAGCAGAAGTCGGAAATCTGATGACGAGCCTCAGCAAGAAGAACGCCAAATCCAAGCAGAACAGATCGTAGATATCGCGACTGTTAGCAAGGATCAGACGACTTCACTTGAAGTGATAATCCGTGAATCCGATCTTGAGAACACTGAAAAATTAGAGGCACTCCAGAAGATAGCGCGCGCGAACAAGGGTGAACTCGACCTAATTTTACGCCTCATGAGCCCTCGTTACGGTGAGGTTATCGCGAAGTGCGCTCAGAAATATAGTGTCGCACACGAGCCAGCGGTTATTGAACAGCTCGAGAAATTGTTCGGTGAAAATTCTGTCAAACCGAGCAACCGCACCATACGCTCAAATAAGAGAAACGCCTCACAAATCAGTTTTGTATAGAATTCGGCAGATACGCTTTTGTCAACAACTCACTATTTCGCAAAGAAGGAGGTTCACTTACTATGCAGTACCGGACACTCGGTAAAACAGGACTCAGCGTATCAGAAGTCGGATACGGCGGTGGTAGGGTCCGTCCAGAACACGATGCAGCATCGCTCGTCAAGATGCTACACTACGCAATGGACTGCGGACTTAACTTTCTCGACACGGCTCCGGATTACGGCGGCGGTTATAGCGAAACCGTCATCGGTAAAGCAATCGCTGACCGTAGAGCGTCGTGCATCGTCGCAACGAAGACGGAAGCGTACGATCCAGACGGTATCCGTGCAGATGTAGAGGGCAGCCTCAAACGCCTCGGGACAGACTACATCGATGTCTTGCAATTCCACGGTGGATGGTTCTATACCGAAGAAACAGATCAGATCCTGAATCAGGGCGGATTAGAGGCGTATCTAAGACTAAAAGCGGATGGCACGGTTCGGTTTATCGGATTTTCTGCCGACGGTCCCTCTGGGGGTGCTGAACAACTCATTGCAACAGGTGCGTTTGATATGATACAGACCCACTATAACCTGATGTATCAGAGCACCTGTGACACTTTCGGCAGACGCGGCATCATCCCTGACGCTGTTGCACAAGAAATGGGCATCGTTCTCATGCGTTCTACGACCAGCAACGCCTTCCAGAACCTCATGAACCACTGCTTTCCGAATGAAATGGCGGATGTTGATGTAGACAGTTTTCTGCTGAACTACTCCCTCTCAAATCCGATGGTAAATGTCGCGCTGATGAGTTTGCAAAGTAGTGACGATGTGGATTGGACAAACGCCGTTTCGGACGATGTTGAGGCAAGATTAGACCTGCGATCCATCCACGGTAGGTAATCAGATCCGAACAGATACTTTACCCGCATGCTGCCTCGAAGACGCGTAGATGGTTCTCACCGAGCACCTTTCGTATATCGTCGTCGGAATAACCGCGTTCGCTTAACCCTTCCGCGATCTTGATGAATTCACTGGCATCTTTAAGTAAATCTCCGCCGCCATCAAAGTCTGAACCGATACCGACATGGTCGATGCCGGCGATGTCAATGGCATAAGCGATGTGGTTGAGCAGCTGCGCCAACGGCGGCATTTTCTGCCAACCGTCTATGGTGAGAAACCCCGGAACGAAAGTGATGCCGACAACGCCCCCGTTAACCGATAAGGCTTTCAGTTGTTCGTTACTTAAGTTCCGCGAGTGACGACACAAAGTCTTGCAATTGCTATGGGACGCTATGACTGGACTGTCCGAGATCTCCAGAACATCCCAGAACCCCCGCTCACTGATATGTGAAACATCGACTAACATTCCGAGACGGTTCATCTCTTTGACCAACGCCATACCGAACCGCGTCAAGCCGCCACCCAAATCCTCTTCATCGTTCCCTGTTGAGGCATAAGTGTTCAGGTTATGCGTCAAGCCGATGGAGCGGACACCGAGCGCGTAGAGCGAGCGTAAAATATTCAGGCTCCGTTCAACGGCTTCACTATTTTCGATAACAAGGATTGCTGCGATTTTACCAGACGCTTTCGCTTCAAGGATATCACTCGCCTTGCGAGCAATGCATAAGTCGTCAGCGTTCGCTATAACCTCTTCACTAAACCAACCAAAAGCATCCAAGGCATAAGCGAGGTGGTTCTTCCACGCGCGCGTTACATCGACAGCAAAGAACGCAGCGTCAATGCCGCCTTGCCGCATTTTCGGGATGTTGAGTTGAATACCGATAGTTTCCTCTTCAGGCGGCACGCGACCGCGCAGATAGGCGATAGTGCCAACAGGCTCCATCGGGTTTTGAACATTTTCATCTGCAAGACTCAGGTTGCCGCGGCGAATATGTGCCACAATAGCATCGTTATGTGAATCTATCACAAGTGCCTGCTCATGCAGTTCCAAAACCCGCTTATTCGCTTGTTTCTCTCTGTTTTTCTGTTCCATAGTCCTCAAGTTTTAATCTATTACAGTTTGTATCGTTCGGCTATATCAGTCATAACCGATTGTTACGATATTTTTTCGGCAAATTTTGAAACCTAAACTTGATTTATATCGTTTTCTGATGTAGTTAGCATTCCAAGAAAAGTGAGTGGTTCTCCTGAATGAAATTTGACACCTCCGAAAATATAGCGCGCGACAAGCCTTCTTATTTTTTTAACTACAAGCAGCTCGGACGATACAAAAAAATGCAATTTGCAGTCAGAACGGATACAGGTAAGATCCGCGATAGGAACGAAGACCTATACTATTTCGATGCGCAGCTCCAGTTGTTTGCGATCGCTGATGGTATGAGCGGACACGAACATGGTGATGTCGCGAGTCGTATTGCTCTTGAAGTCCTTCAGGAGTGGGTAGAAACTGAAGCCTCTCCACAGATCGATTTGGGGCCTATGAAAAGGCTTAACGTTCTACGCGATCTCGCAATGGAAGCGAATCAGCGGATCTATGCCGCTGTCGAGAGCCGAAACAAAGGTCGTAGAATGGGCACCACCCTTACAGCCGGTTTTATTACCTTTAGCTACCTCGCTTACGTTCATGTCGGTGATAGTAGGCTCTATGTGCTACGCGATGAGAGACTGACACAGATAACAACAGACGACTCCGTCGTTCAAAAAATGGTCGAAAAAGGTGAAATAACGCCTGAAGAGGGACGTGTCCATGAGAAACGGAACATTATCACACAGGCGATCGGCTTGAAACCGACAGTCACTGTAAGTGCGGATGCATACCCACTCGTTCCCGGAGACATTGTCCTCGCCTGTACCGACGGTTTGCACGACCTAATTATTGACGATAACGAGATTGCTGACATTATATTGGCGGCTTCAGATCTCGAAGAAGCGTCTGAAAATCTCGTGAACAAAGCACTCGATTATGGCGGCACCGATAACGTTACTGCGTTGCTTGTCGCTGTTGACTAATCTACCTGCGCTTATTTCTCCGTTGCAAACTTGTCAATTGTCCTCACCGGATCGATAATCCCCGATACACACTATATATCCGACTTGCGTTCCGTCTGTTCTCCAAAGACCAAGGTACTATCTGGGTCTAATTCCTCTTCGAGTGCTTCTACATGCGCTGGCATTGTTAGTTCTGGCAGTTCAATTTGTTCGGCTTCAGCCCATAGACGTTCAAGGTTATAATACGCGCGTCTTTCCGAAAGAAAGATGTGGACGACAAAATCGACGTAGTCTAACAGTATCCAATCCGCCTTACGTTCACCCTCCTGATGCCACGGCTTCTGCGCCCAGTTGTTTTCAAGTTCCTCAAGAACGGCTTGTGAAATACCTTCTACCTGAATATCGGAGGTACCGCTGAAGATAGCAAAAAAGTCTGTAAAGCCGTCGAGTTCACGTAAATCGAGAATAACGCCATCTTGGGCGCGGCGACCTATTGCTGCCGAGGCTGCTGCTTTCACCATATCTAATGTATTATTTTCTGTTCCCATTATAAAATTCCTTTAGTTCTCAACATACGCCAACGTACTGTTGTAGGTATGAAGTGTATTTGGATGGATCATCACACCTTTTTTTAGGAGATGCTCAATCTTCGCATGTGCAACATGATGGACCGCGCGCCCTAAATCGGTGTATGCGAATTGCCGGACTAAATCGACCGTCTTATGTGTCCGTCCCGGTTCCGCAAAGTCTGCTATATACAGGATTTGTGAAATAACACCCATAGATGGATGTCCAGTTGTATGGTTCCGAACCGCTTCGAGTATCTCCAGCTCGGTTACCGCGAACTTCTCAACAGCCAATTTTACACCCACGAGTGGATGCAGAAGAGACGGATTCATCTTTTCAATCGGATCCAAGTGAATTTCATAGCAGCGAACCGCTTCGTATAGCTCTTTAGCGTTCATCCATTTTGCGCTGTCATGTAGAAGTGCAGCGAGACTTGTCTGCCAAGTGTCTGCTTTGTGCGTATAAGCCAAATCAACCGCCATCTCCTGTACGGAGAGCACATGCTGCAGACGTTTCGCACTCAGTTTGTCTGAAAGATATTGCTGAATTTCAATCGACTTCGGGTGTGCCCGGAGTTTTGCAAGTGTAGTGTCCATCGGGTTTTCGTCTATTCTCGTTAGTTTCTCTCATCGTCAATGTCAACGCCTAATTTTGCCAATTCCGCGAGGAGTTCCCGCTCAGTTTCAGACAAAATCGTGTCTGGTAACGCCGCACTGATAGCATACTCCTCATTGATCCATTTTGAAAGGTCTGTCGCTTTGCACCGTGCACTGCAGAACGGGAAATTTTTCGGTAGCGGAGCCCCTTCTTCCCATACAAAATCATAAATTGTTCCGCACATACTGCATGTATGTTTCACGTTTTTAAGGTCCTTGTATTGAAAAGCGCGTTTTCCGCACAACGCGAAAGCGTTGCACAACCTATTAAGAATGTTTCTTCAGGGACTGACAATGTGGCGTTGCTTCAGGGTTTCTATTTCTGCTTTGAGCGTCTCAATTTCTTTTTGTTGCGCGCTGTCTCGGACACCGCGTTTGTTTGCCAATATACCCCAGAGAGTTGCACCTATTGCGAGGATCGCTAAAGGGATGCCAATGCAGGCGATGATGATGTTATTGAGTCTGTCAAACCCCTTTTCGATACCATCAAAGCGTTTATTGACATTTTCCTTTAGGTTTTTGACTTCGGTCGTGAGCACCGCAAGGTCTGTTTTTATTCTTTCGATGTCGTCTTTGATTTCCGCAATCTCTTGTGTCTGGGCGCGCAAAGGTATTGCTGTGACACAGAATAGTATTGAGAACAACAAAATCGTTTTCATGATGTAGACCCTTATTTTTTTATCAATTTTAAACAGATATCTCCTGTTACTGATACAACTGATGCCGATGAATATAATTTTCGACTGTTTCTGGAACGAGATACCGAATTGAAAGACGATTCCGGACGCGTTCACGAATCGCCGTGGCAGATATATCCACACCGGTTACTGGGAAAGTCGTGACCCGTTTTCGGACTTCCAGTGGTACCCGGTTTAGCGCATAATTCGGACGTGTCGTCGCTATCATAATACACCGTGCTAAGACATCATCAAAGTTCCGCCAGACTTTATACTCGATGAGTGAATCCGCCCCGATGATCCATGCCAGTTCGGTTGTTTCTCCATAAAATTTTTGCAACGCTTTTAGCGTCTCAGCGGTGTAAGACGGTCCGGCGCGCTCCAATTCTATCCGAGACACTTCAAAGTATGGATTCCCAATGATCGCTAAGCGTGCCATCTGATACCGATGTTCCGGTTCGGTAATATCGGCATCTGCGACTTTATGTGGAGGTCTCGCCGAAGGGATAAACAATATTTTATCGTAGCCTAATCCTACGCGGACCTGTTCGGCACTCAATAGGTGTGCGTAGTGGATCGGGTTGAATGTTCCGCCCATCACAGCAATTCTTTGGGTTGTATGTAGCATCAGAATTTCGGAGTATTCAGTGGATGCGAACTTGATAGTTATACCTCGGATCCGCCCGTGCAGTTTAAAGTATACGCGTTTACACGAGAAAAGTCAACAGAAAAATTAGGACAGGCTAACGTCCGTGGACGCGTGCCTTGTAGTCGTCATAACTTCGTTCAATCTGTTTTGCCGATTCTTCGGAACCGAGAAAATGCGAGCCTGTCAACACGACAGGCGGTTGTCCGCGTTCTGTCAGCAGCTCGGCAACACGGCATTTAATTGCATTGACAATCGACAGTGTACCGATGCTGGACGTAGGTCCCACAGGGTATGCCAAATTCGGGATAGCTACGACTGCATCCCCCGGCGGATTACAGTTGTCGATTGTTAAGTCAGCAATCTCAAAAAGCCGTTTGCCAGAATTGTGTTTTGAGGAAGAGGCGCGACTGTGTGCGATGGAACTTACTGCAATGACAGGCAGTCCTTGTTCTTTCGCACCCATTGCCATCTCTATAGGCAGAATGTTGGTCCCGGAATTAGAGAATACGATCATACAGTCGTGAGTTCCGAAGGTGAAATTACGTAAAATAACTTCTGCGTACCCTGAGATGTTTTCCAAAAAAAGTGCCTGACGCTGTCCATTACAACCGACAACCTGATTGTGATAGGTAACCGCCAGTTCCACAATCGGAAAGAAACCGGGAAAACTTCCGTAACGCGGAAACATCTCTTCGACTGCCATTCGGGAATGCCCGGAGCCAAATAGATAAACGAGACCGTCTGCTGCTATTGTCTCGGCGCATATATCGGAGGCTCGCGCAATCGCATCGGTTTGTGTCGCTTGAATCTGTTCCAGAATCGCTTGTGCTGTCTGTAAATAACTTAGGTAGGAAATGCTCATAGTGTTGTGTCTGCCCTATCCTCAGCTGCTTGATTGCAGAATTAATAAAGTATAACTTCAATCCATATTGCCAAAATATCAATACCTATTCTATCACATTTTTGACCTATTCGCAATGCATTTCTGTTAATAGTTGTCAGTACAGTTTTCTGCGAAAACCGTTCTGTTGTCCGTTAACATTTTCTTGTGGATTTTAAAGTCTGGAATCTGCTATAATTTCTTTAGAAGCTATGGCGTATCTATATTCTAAAGGGCGCGACTTGTCTGCCCGTAAAAAGAAGGATATTTGTCTCTAAATGAAACACATAAAGATTCCGGGAGTCACTAAAGACATCTCACAGTTAATTTTGGGCACCATGTTGCTTTCACCTGTAAAATTCGATGATAGCACGGAGATGCTTGACGCATTTTTTGAAGCAGGTGGAAACGCGCTCGACACCGCACACGGCTACGGCGGCGGCGATAGCGAGATGTTGATCGGTCTCTGGATGCGACAACGCGGAAATCGGGATGCGGTCTTCCTGATTGATAAAGGCGGACACCCGCAAGGTAGAGTGCCACGCCCGCGCCTCTCTCCTGAGGAACTAAAAGCCGATCTTGATGAAAGCATTGCCCGACTCCGTACTGACTATATTGACCTCTACATGTTACATCGTGATGACCCTGTAATTCCTGCCAGCACTATTATTGATTACCTGAATACGGAAATCGGTGCAGGACGTATCAGAGCCATCGCCGCTTCTAACTGGGAACCGCAGCGCATTATTGAAGCGAATACGTATGCCGAAGAAAACGGACTCGCAGGGTTTGTCTCTTGCAGCAATAATATCAGTCTCGCCGTGCCGATGGAACCGATGTGGGGTGGCTGTGTCTGCGTGGACGATGCCGCACGCGCATGGCATAGAGAGAGCCAGTTTCCTTTGATGCCGTGGTCATCTCAAGCACGCGGTTTCTTTAGTGGCGCATTTACACCGGAGAACCGTGAAAACAGAGATATGGTGCGCGTCTATTACAATGACGAAAATTTTGAAAGACTCGCACGCGCAAAGAAATTAGGTGAGAAATACGGATATTCCGCAATTCAGGTCTCCCTTGCATACTGTTTGCACATCCCATTTCCAGTTTTTCCAGTGATTGGTCCTGTAACTTTAACCGAGATGGATTCTTCTCTTGGGGCACGAACCCTTGAACTTTCGGACGCTGAAATGGCGTGGCTCAATTTAGAAACGGAGGGTAACCCACTATGAGAGTTCGGATGCTTTTTCTACTTCTCTGCCTTCAGTTTATTTTGCTTCCGCTCGGTTTTGCCCAAATGAGTTGAGGTGCCTGAAGCAATCCCGCGATTCCACGGGGCGGGATCGATGAAGTCAGTTTGGCTTCAGGAGAAACGAGCAAATTTCAGAGCACTTTCAGCATGATGCGCTGGTTTGACGCACAAGGCGGACACTTGGAAACCAAAGGGGTTTCCGCAAACGGAAAAGTAATAGATGTTCCGTTGCACCGACACCACGTTAATCTAAACATCTTTCGGATTGATGTCGGGTTGAAGTATCAACTCTCTTCCGAATGGGTGCTGGAAGCTAATATACCGTACGAGACGAAAACGCAGGAGGCGACACTTGAAGAGATTGATCCGGTCACGCCGGCGGAGTGGGAAGCGATTATACGGAGTCGCGACAATCACCATAGAAATGAGACTTACATCGGATTTGCCGATGTGGATCTTTTCTTAGGCTATCGGATGCCAGGACTGCTTAGAGAGAACGATTTTTTGATAGCACGTGTCGGAACGACGATTCCTTTTGGTAAAATCGAAGAGGACCCTTGGAAACTCGGCGATGCCGGACTTGAGCATCTCCATATCCAGTTTGGGACAGGTACGTTCAATCCGCTTCTCGATTTGTATTATAGTCTGCCCATCTATAAAGGGCTAAAGGCAAGTGCCAGTATCCGTGGGAAATTACCGTTCTATGAAAATAGTAAGACCTATCGCGGATCCAGAGAGGTTACGTACACAGGTGGTTTAAGTTATCGCGTCAGTGATTGGCTTACGTTCCAAGCTGGATACCTCGGTTTTTATCAATCTTACGCGCTATGGGCAGGCAAACGCGACATCAATACCGGACTCCGGTTCAGCATGGCATCGTTTGGAGCATCTGTCGTAACGCCTTATGAGCTCCCTTTGTCTCTATCAGTAATGCTCCCTTTGAACCAAGAGACACTCTATGACGACACTGATGCCTTATTGGAGGGTGTATACGAGGAGAGCGATGCCTTTAAATTCGGGCCTTTGATATCCTTGACACTGCTATACGGATTTTAGAACACCGCTTTCATTAAGGGAAAAATGATGAAACTATCGAAACGCCGCTTCACAACGCAAGGAATTAGGTTTGTGACATCGTATACAAACGGATGTTGCATAATGCTAATGATGCTCGCTTTTTTCGTGAGTTGTGGTGTGCCGAATAATCCGTATCCGAAGTCTGAACGCAACGAGGAAATCTACTACAGCACGTTCCCCGAAGAGCCAAAACACTTTGATCCAGCGATCTCCTACAGTTCAGATGAATATAGGTTCATTCAACAGATTTATGAGCCACCTTTGCGATACCACTACTTGAAGCGCCCTTATACATTGATTCCATTGACAGCGGAGGCGATCCCGCAACCCCGTTATTACGACGCTCGCGGGAGGCAGCTGCCATCAGACACGCCAGCAGCGTCTGTGGCGCGAGCGGTCTATGAAATTCGGATACGACCCGGTATCATGTACCAACCGCATCCCTGTTTCGCGAAAACCGAAAGCGGAACATTGCGATACCACGACTTAGAAGAAGCGGATGTGTCCGGATTTGCCGAGATCAAGGATTTTCCGATGACAGGGACGCGTGAACTTATCGCGGATGATTACGTCCACCAGATTAAACGGATGGCGGATCCGCGGCTCTCCTGTCCTATTCTCAGTACGTTGGCGGATTACATCCTCGGTATCAACGCGTATTCAGCTGCCATTGCTAAGGGACAAAACGACGCGCCGTTTCCGGGTGTAGAGGTCGTGGACCGGTATACCTATAGGGTTATTCTCAAAACGAAATATCCGCAATTTGTTTATTGGTTAGCGATGCCGTTTTTCTCTCCGATGCCGAAAGAGGCAATCGACTTTTACAATCAACCCGTTATGAAAGAACGGAACATCACAATTGATCGGTTTCCTGTTGGAACAGGTGCTTATCGTATAGAGACGCTCCTCGCACACAAAGAGATCGTTCTCGTCAAGAACGAGAATTTTCGGGTGGAACGCTACCCGTCAAGTGGTGAACGGGGAGATCGGGAAGCCGGACTTCTGGACGACGCATGGGAAATCGTCCCGTTTATACCCAAGGTCGTTTACAAATTGGAAAAAGAATATATTCCGCGATGGAATAAGTTTTTGCAAGGGTATTACGATAATTCGAGTATCTCATCAGATACGTTTGACAGTGCAATCGCTTTTGGCGAAATGGGGGATCCGAGTACAAGTGAGGAATTGAGAGCGAAACATATCGTCTTGCGCACCAGTGTGGAGCCGACGACTGTTTATCTCGCTTTCAATATGTTAGATGATACCGTTGGGGGGTACACACCAGAGAAACAGAAACTCCGTCAGGCGATTTCGATTGCCTTGGATTACGAAGAATATATTGAGATTTTCCGTAACGGACGCGGTGTTGTATCACACAGTCCGCTGCCACCCGGTATCTTTGGTTATGAAGCGGGTGAATCCGGAATTAACCCTTATCTTTATAACTGGGATGCAAGCACGAATCGTCCGGTGCGTAAATCCATTGAAGAAGCACGCCAGCTGCTCGCTGAAGCCGGTTACCCGGGCGGACAGGACCCTAAGGGGAATCCGCTTATCGTCTCTTTTGACAATACATGGACTTCGGCGGGTGCCACGTCCCAATTGACATGGATGCGAAATAAATTAGAGCAGATCGGTATCACGATGGAGAGCCGGACCACAGATTACAATCGGTTTCGCGACAAAGTGAAAAACGGGAATTTTCAGATTATCTATTGGGGATGGCATGCCGACTACCCCGACGCAGAAAATTTCTTGTTCCTCCTCTACGGTCCGAATAGTAAAACCTTACACGATGGCGAAAACGCTGCGAACTACGATAACCCTGAATACAATCGCCTCTTTGAAGAGATGAAAAATATGGAGAACTCACCCGAACGGTTAGCACGTATCCGTGAGATGAACCGACTCTTGCAGCGTGACGCGCCTTGGGTCTTCGTTTATCACCCTGTCAATTTTGGGCTGTCGCACCAGTGGCTGAAGAACAACAAACCGAGTTCTTTAGGCGGCGGCAACTTCAAGTACCTTCGCATTGATGCCGACCAGCGTTCAAAAAACCGTCACGTGTGGAATAAACCTATCGTCTGGCCCCTTTGGTTGTGTCTCGGACTGCTAATCTTGGGGACGATTCCCGCTGCAATCACAATTTGGAAACGAGAAAGAGGGACACAATAGACAGAAATGGTTACCTATATTATACGGCGAATTCTCTACGCAATCCCTATCCTGATAGGCGTGAACCTCATCGTCTTTTTCCTCTTTTTTGTCGTTAACTCACCGGACCAGATGGCACGGAAAATTCTCGGTGAGAAGAATATTACACAAGAAGATGTTGACAATTGGAAAAAACAGAACGGATACCACTTACCGCTCTTTTTCAATACTGGGGCATCTGGCGGTGGACATTTGACGGAGACGATCTTCTTTCAGAAAGCAGCGAAACTTTTCGTCTTTGATTTCGGGACATCTGATACAAATAACATTGACATAACGGCACAGATTTCGCAACGGATGTGGGCAAGTCTCGCGATCGCTTTGCCGACGTTTATACTCGGACTTCTCGTGAATATTACCATCTCAATGATTGTGGCTTACTATCGGGCAACTTACGTCGATTTTTGGGGCACAATCGTTGCAGTGACTGTTATGTCTGTCTCCTCTCTCTTTTATATCATTGGCGGGCAGTGGTTGTTTGGGAAAATGTTGCGTCTGTTTCCGATCTCAGGTTATGATTCCGGGGCAAACATGTTAAAATTTGTAATTCTACCTGTGGTTATCGGTATCATCAGCGGCATCGGTAGCGGTATCCGCTTCTATCGAACGATATTCCTTGAGGAGGTAAATCGTGACTATGTGCGGACGGCACGAGCGAAAGGCGTAAGCGAAGCAGGCGTTCTCTTTAAACACGCACTCAAGAACGCAATGATCCCGATCCTGACGAATGTTGTATTGGCAATCCCCTTACTCTTTCTCGGCAGCTTGGTGATGGAGGCGTTTTTCGCTATTCCGGGGTTAGGGAGCTTCACCATCGAAGCAATTCAGGCACAGGATTTTGCCATTGTGCGGAGCATGGTCTATCTCGGTTCTGTCCTGTATATTGCAGGGCTGTTGTTAACCGATATTAGTTATACCCTCGTCGATCCGCGCATCCGGTTTGGATAAGAAAGCAAAAATATGATTTCACAAAATAGAAGCTATCAAATTATGCAAGGTGTGATGAGCCTCTTCTTGGGATGTATTAGTATCATCCTATTGGTGATGCTACGGCACTCAGGCTATTCGAGTGTCATCCTAATCTGTTTCCTTGCCGTAGGGATCACCCTAATTTTTTCTGGGGACTATCTCCTCAATCCGTTCAAGTTGCCGGTCACGCCGCTGAAGCAGGAATTCGCAAGCGATATTGGGCTCATTGCTTATGGCGTACTCTATTTCAGTATTGCGATGTCGAACCTACTGCAGCCGCGGTGGTTTACAATCGGTCTGCCAATCTTTTTACAACCGATTTGGATACGACGCGGATTGGCTGGCATCGGGATCGTTCTGATGACAGCAGGAATTTACGGTATCTACCATCTATGTACCGGTCAATTATCGGACGACCCGCTCGAATAAGAAACGCTATGAACGTTTCTTATGTGAAATTTGCCTTCAAGGAACCAATCATTTCGCGATAATGACGGCGTAACGGAGGGGTGTCTCGCCGATATTGCGTATCCCGTGCAACACTTGACAATCAACGTGAACGGCTTCGTTGTCGCTGACACGGTGCGTCTCTTCACCAAACAAGACTTCCCCTTCACCAGAAAACACGTAAAAAATTTCCTGTCCGTCATGTGTATGCGGCGGGTGTGCGCGTTGCCCCGGACCGACTTCCGAGATATGGAGATGAAGTTGATCCCTATCGGCACCTGCTTCAAAGATAAAGCGGTTAATGCCTTTAACATCGTTTCTAATTTCTTTTTCCATGAGAATTTCTCCTTCTTATTTTTCTTCCAAAATAGTATGACTCGAAAAAAAGTCCATAATTATTTGGACACGCGGCGACCGTAGGGGCTGGGTTACCCAGCCCCTACAATGGGACAATGTGGTATTTCTATCGTGGCGTGTCAATTTATTTTCCTGCTTTACTAACCTAAGTTGCCACCTTGTAGCATAGGAGACCGTTGGTCTCCTGTGCCTCTTCGTGCCGAAAATGGTAAGAAGCACACCAGATTTTTCGCAAAAATGACCGCTTTTCACTGAAAAACGGGGTTTGTGCGTCTAAAATCACATAGGTAGCAAGTTGGGTTATAAAATTTAGGAATTAATGTAGCATGTTCACCAAGAATTGTCAATTTGCAAATCAAATCACAAAGATATGTAAATATTTTGTCAAAAGTTGGCATTAAAATGATTAATAAAAATAGTTCAGGACTTACGCACTTTTGGCTATAGGTGGCTCTGTTAGATGAAATTCTTCTGAAAACACAGCGTTTTTGCGTCACAATCTAACAGATTTGCGGCGTACTCGCCCAGATGCGAAGTGCATCGTGGTACAAAAGAGCGATA
>JAJDXV010000128.1 GCA_022823085.1 Candidatus Poribacteria bacterium | reverse complement strand
TACACGCCCCTGTATCTCGCAGAGGCGTGCTATAAATACAACTATCGTCATGAAAATATCTTCGCGAAACTAATAACAGGATGTTTCCAATAAATGGAAAGTTTTAAAATTTTCTCAAGTCCAAAACGACTAATTCCGAATAAATTTGACATCCCAAATCAAATATGTTATCATATATGTATGTTATCATACATAATGTAATACCAGTTGGAAACGAACCCTCTACAACACAATACTATAGGCACCTGAAATTAACAAACGTTAACCGATGAAATTAGCATTTTATGAACAACTTAAAAACAGACCCCATTCACCAACGCCACAAAACCAATGAGACCCTACATTCGAGACACTATAGAGAAAAACCGACAAAAATAAAATTGCCCAATTGTTCACGGAAATTACGGAAACCCAGAATTCGACAGCACCATCAACCAACGTTATCACTGGGTTTATACCCTTTACAGAGCAAAAAAAGAATCATGAACAATTTCATGAACATTCATGAACATCGCAACAGAAAATCCATAGAGCATAGCCTCTATTTTTCTCACAAACCCTTGCAGGGCGTGGGTTCTTAACCGATTACGCCATGAAGATAAAAATCGAACAGTTCACAAATGTTCACGAAATTCCGTGCCGTGTTCACGAAATGTTCATAAATTCACTCTTTAGAACCAATTGTCCACAAATCCAAAAAAAATTAACAAGTCGTTAATTAATGATACATGGAGGCAGCCATGCTAAAACGAAAAGACCTCAAATTCAGACTCTCGACTCGACACAAAGAATTCGCTGTTTGCCAATTCGCTGAGTTCATGAAACCGACCGATGTCGTCACCGCTGTCATGGAGCAATTCAAAACCGAACTCGCCGCCGACATAGAAAAACACGGCGAAGGCGAAATCCGACGCTACCTCTCCCATAACTTCTGGACACTCAATCCCAAAAACGGGAAGATGCCCGAAAAATTCAAAGAACGCTTTGAGACCCACAAGAAACTATACCTCAGAACCTACAGCGATAGCTACCTCCGCCACCCTCGAAACGTCGTCAGAGAACTCGACAACCTCTATCAAAAATGTACCGAACAACTTGAAAACGCCGACCCAGACAAAGCACGACAACTCATGCCGACAATGCTCAAAATTATCCAAACCATCAGAAACACTATTGACGCAATCCCATTCGACGAAATCGAAAAGGAAGAAGAGTTGTTTCAGACTGTCGGACTCTCAGGACACTATTCGGGCGAACTTGAGGCCCCCGATCCACTCGACGAAGAAGATGAACATAAACTCAAAGAATTAATACAAACGGAAGCCCCCTTTGATGATATCCAGAAATTTATTGAATACCTAAGATGCAAGGATCAAAACCTCCTTTTTGTTCAGTTCCCAGATAAAGACCCTAAAGAAGGCCCATACGTTATTAGAGGCAGGCTTATTCAACTTGCACCCATACCTCAAAAGGAATCAGAACAGAATCCATCATCAACCACCGAATAAAACCATGTCCAAACGCAGAATCCTCACACTCATCGTTATCCCTGTCCTGCTGATTTCCGGGTTGATCACCGTTCTCATCAACAACCCGCGAGAACCCAGCACCACCTTAACCCTCGCGCAGCAACGGATCGACTTCGGAACACTCCCTGAATGGGAAGGCACCGTAACACGCACCGTAACCGCACGGAATATCGGTAAAAACACACTCCGTATCCTAAACGTCCACACCGGTTGTAGCTACGCCAAGATTACAGCACCCGAACAGATCCGACCCAACGCAGAAGCAGCGTTCCACATCATCCTCAACCCCGAAATCCTGCCTGTCGATGAGACCACAGCAACAGCGACCATTTTCACCGACTCCCCGAACACGCCAAGTGTGAATCTAACAATCGTCGCCGCCGCAAAACGGTTTGCGACACTCCATCCGAATACCTGCGACTTCGGCAATATCCGTCCCGAAACGACGCATCAGAAAGAACTCAAACTCTCCCTGAACGCACCGCTCGACGCATCCGGCATCCGTCTCCTACCATCGAACCATCCAACCTTGACCTGGAAGCTGACCTCTGATTCGCAGACAGATACCTCACGCCTTATCACCGTTCAACTCCGTTCCCCGCAAGAGCGTGGACGCATCGCATCGCTACTCACCGTCGCATTCCCAAACGAGCGAACCTTGACGATCCCCGTCACCGCCGAAATAGCGGCACCAGCAAACACCACCAGCACACGCTAAAAGAATTACACGCAAAAACAAAAACTTACATATCCGTCTGATAGCTAACGGCTAATCGCCGATGGCTGACAGCCGATTGCTGATAGCCGACACCCAAATAAACACTTGACAAAATCGGGTAAATTGTAGTATCATTTAACATAACGAACACCTGTAGAAAAGCAGAAGAACCTTCATGGAAAAACGCGACTTCGATTTCAGGGATATTTGCCAAGCGATCCGCTACGGATTCAGTGGACGAAAAATTGCTGTTCATCTCGTTGGACTCGTCCTCGCCTATCTGATCTATCAAATCTTGGTATATCTCAGTCTCTTCGCTGTAGGTAACACCGCCGCTCAAAACTTTTGGAACAAATATGGACTCCTACCCGCTCTTCCTTTCAGTGATACCGGACTCACACAGACGACTGAAATCGCAATGTGGATAGGAGTAGCCTGCTTCGCGTGTATATTCTTCTTGGCAAGCACCGTGGTTTCCAAAATTACGATTGAGCAACTCCGTGGGGATTTCTTCTTTTCTGTCAACGACGCAGTAACTTTTCTCAAGGCGCATTGGAAATCTGTTTTCGGTGCATTCATCGGGCTGCTCCTCATCCAGATATTTCTCGCCTTAATACCGCTGATCATCGCCGGACTCGGAAAGTTACCGGTCATTGGAAGACCGTTTCTAACGATCAGTTCACTGTTCATGCCGATCGGTTTTTTTCTCGGTATGCTGATAGCGTTGATCGCTGTCGTTTTCGGCGTGAGTCTGCTTTTTGTACCAGCGGTCGTCGCGACTACCGGTGCCGACGCGTTTGAAACTATCTACCAGCAATTCGCCATCGTTTGGAACCAACCGTGGCGGACGGTGTGTTATGAAGTGATACTGTTTCTGATGAAACTCATCTTTGTACCGATCTGGGCGCTCTTTTGCCTTGCCGGTTTCTCGATTGTTATGCTCCCAATATCGCTGCTACACACTGCAGAAATGGAGCATATCACGGCTTGCGCAAACCTGTGGCTCGGTGGTGCCATCGAAAAACTAACGATGCTACCATACATTAACACATTCGGTGTTTTTAACATCGGCATCGCCATGAAGGAGGCATCCGCTTTCGCGACAACGGTGACCGCCATCTTTCTCACACTCACAATACTGATGGGGGTCGGACTCGTGATTGCTTACCTCTTTTCAATCGCTTCCGCCGGGAACACGATGGTCTATTTGGTTTTGCGGGAAAAAATTGATGGACACAATCTATTAGAACATTTGAACGAGGACATAGCCTAAAACGCATCATAAAAAGCGTGCAGCACCGATCCAACCCCAGCGGGCTGGAATGTTTATAGCGGAAAGGTTTTTGCTGGGGTATTTTTTCAGATATACGGAGAGAGACTTTTAAGCCCTAACGAACCCAAACGAACCGCAAGGAAAATCAATTCCGAGCCAAAAAGCACATAGCCTGAAACGAAGTGGAAGGCGGGTATAGGTAGAAAGAATTTCAAGCACCAGCGAACCTAACCGAACCGCAAGGAAAATTAAAAAATGTTGCAAAAAATGCTAACAAAAGTCTTCGGTAGCAAAGAAGACAGGGATGTCAAAAAGTATCGCGACATCGTTGAAGCGGTCAACCAACGCGAACCGGCAGTCCAAAAACTCACCGACGCGCAACTACAATCCAAAACAGTAGAATTCCGCCAAAAATTAGATGCAGGCGCGTCGCTCGATGAACTCCTACCAGACGCGTTCGCCGTCGTCCGGGAAGCAGCTGTCCGCACACTCAAACAACGCCACTACGATGTCCAAATTATGGGCGGTGCCGCACTCCATCAAGGATGCATCGCCGAAATGCGGACGGGTGAAGGTAAAACACTCACATCGACCCTCGCCGTATACCTCAACGCACTCGTCGGAAAAGGGGTCCACGTCGCCACCGTTAACGACTACCTCGCACGTCGTGACGCAGAGTGGATGGGAAAAGTCTACAACTTCCTCGGACTCTCCGTCGGATTGACACTCAGCCTCATACCCTACGAACAGAAAAAACTCGGATACAAAGCAGACATCACCTACGGTGTCCACAGCGAATTTGGATTTAATTACCTGCACGATAACAGCGCCCTCTCGCTCGACGCAAAGGTACAACGCGGGCATGCCTACGCTATCTTAGATGAAGTCGATAGCATCCTCATTGACGAGGCACGTACACCGCTCATTATCTCAGTCGCCGCCGGTAAACCCGCTGAACTCTACAGGCAAGTTAACAGCGTTGTCACACAACTCAAAGAAGACGAACATTTCCAGATTGACCAGCAGGGGCAATCGCGCGGTTCTGTAAGGCTTACCGATGAAGGCGTTGAAGAAGTCGAACGTCGGCTCGGTGTCGGCAATCTCTATGAACATACCAATATCGCTATGGTGCATCACGTCAATCAGGCACTCACTGCGAACCACCTCTACAAACGCGATGTCGATTATCTCGTCGAAAACGGCGAAGTCCTCCTCGTCGATGAATTCACAGGACGGAAACAGATCGGTAGACGGTTGAGTGAAGGACTGCACCAAGCGATTGAGGCGAAGGAACGCGTCAGAGTCGTTCAGGAAAACGAAACCAGTGCCAAAATCACCTACCAAAACTATTTCCGCATGTACGACAAACTCGCCGGTATGACAGGTACCGCCGCCACTGAGGCAAACGAATTCGCACATATCTACGGCTTAGAAGTCGCCGTTATTCCCACCAATGAACCGATGATCCGGATGGATCATGCCGACCAGATTTATGCCACCGAAGAAGCAAAATACAACGCCGTCTTAGAAGACATCGTCGAACAGCACAAAAAAAGAAGACCCGTCCTTGTCGGTACAGCCTCCATCGAAAGTTCTGAGAAATTGAGCAAAATGCTCAAATCCAAACATCGGGACATCAAGCACCAGGTCTTGAACGCCAAGGAGCACGCACACGAAGCCGATATCATCGCGCAGGCAGGTGTCCCGAGCGCTGTGACGATCGCGACGAACATGGCAGGACGTGGCGTGGATATCCTACTCGGCGGGAACCCAGAAGGCTTAGCGAAGGATACGCTCCGAAAACAGAACGCTAAAGTGGACGAACTGCACATAGAGTCCGAAGCGTATCAGGCAGCACTGAAAAAAGCGGAGCGGGTCTGTGACGAAAACAAAAAGAAGGTATTAAGGGCAGGCGGACTCCACATCGTCGGCACAGAACGACACGAGTCGCGGCGTATTGACAACCAGCTCCGTGGACGTGCAGGTAGACAGGGCGACCCCGGCTCATCTCGGTTCTATCTCTCCCTCGAAGACGAATTGATGCGCAAATTCGGTTCCGAACGTTTGCAAGGATTGATGACACGCGTCGGAATGGAAGAAGAGATACCGTTGGAGCATCCCTGGGTTACCAAGTCCATTGAGAAAGCACAGACACGTGTCGAGCAGATGCACTTCGAGATTCGTAAAAACCTCCTCAAATTCGACGATGTCATGGATTCACAGCGCGACACCATCTACACCTTACGCGATACCGTCTTGGCATCCGCTACCGACATGTCAATCTTAGCTGAAGAGGAAGGTGCATCCGAATTACCGGAAAACGGGGACGCGCTCGAAGCAGAGGTAGGACTCGCTGCACTCGCGGAAAAAGGGGCAAACGCACCCGCAACCCTCAAAACAACAATTTGGCAGATGATTGAACGCGTCGTTCAAGATGCTATCGACGATAATATGCCCGAAGGCAAAGAGAACACCCTCGAAACACCAGACAGGTACGAACAGTGGTTGATGAGTAAATTTCCGGTCACACCGACCTGGGAGACCCCGTTGGCGCAGGCGGATGTAGACGAAGTTGAAGCGCAAACTTTGACGTTATTGCGTGATGCTTATGAACAACGCGAAACCGAACTCAAGCCAGAGATGATGCGTCTCCTTGAACGGTTACTCCTGCTTGATAGGATCGATGATCACTGGAAGGAACACCTCCATAATATTGACTACATTGAGGAAGGGATCCGGTTCGGCGCAGGATATGGCGGCAAAGATCCGATTGTCGTTTTCAAAAACGAGGCACTCGCTGTCTTTGAGACGATGTATCAATCTATTGAAGAAGAAGTGAGCGAATTCATCTTCAAATCTCAGGTCAACACACAAGCACCGAGACGGACGCCGGGACGGCGCGCCGGCAGCTCACGGCGGCAACCACCGAGACGCGCCCAAGCAAACAGCGCAATGACAGCAAGTGACGCAGCCGGATTCGCCTCACAACAAGCGATGGGGAATATGCCGAAGGTCGGTAGAAACGCACCCTGTCCCTGCGGTAGCGGTAAGAAATACAAGCGATGCCACGGCGCATAAGGAGAACACCCTTGAATTCCGAAAACGCATATACGCTCTCTAAAACTTTGCTTGACATCCTCGCATGCCCAGCGTGTAAAGGTGGAATAGAGCACGATGAAACGACACAGAAACTCGTCTGTATCGGCGACTGTCAACGCCGCTACCCGATCCGAGACGGTATCCCAGTCATGTTGATCGATGAAGCCGAATTGCCCGATGAAGAACCGGGCTAATGGAGCAGCACTATAGTCCAAATCCAGTTAGCATTAATCAGAAACCACCGCGAAACGAAAGGAAACGGCCTTTAAAGTCTCTTGATAAACGGATTTAGGGGGTTAAATACATTCAAAATTGACCAGAACCCATCGTGGAACGAAGTGGAACGATGAACAGAGGCCAATAATTAAAAGAATGAAAATTTTATTTCTTAGCCTTCGGTGTCCGTATCCACCGCATCGAGGCGACCGGATCCGGACGTATAACTTTATCAAACAGTTATCGAAACAACATGCCGTAACACTCGTTTACTTCGCTGAATCCGAAACCGATATTGAATCAGCGAAACATCTAAAACCGTTTTGCGAACGTGTTGAGTGTGTGCGTTTCCGTCGTTCTTTCGCATTTTTGAATACAGGCGTCCACTGTCTATCACGCTGCCCGCTCCAGCTGCATTACTGGTACGCACCGCAAATGCAACGAAAGATTAACGATATCCTCGCACACGAACAATTTGAACTGATCCACGCACATCTTTTTCGGATGGGACAATACGTGGCAGAGGTTGAGGGACCCGCGAAAGTGTTAGATTTGTGTGATTCGTTGGCGCTGAATCTCAAACGTCGCGCTGAACTTGAAAGCAACCGGTGGCTTGCCAAAATTAAATTAGATTGCACGCCAAAACGTTTCTTGGTAAAATTGGAGGAAAAGCGGGTTCGACGTTACGAAGTCGATATTATGAAGTCTTTCGATGCCGGTACAGTTGTGGCGCGTTTCGACCGCGACTATCTGTTGCAACAGGACAATCGCCTGGACCTATCAATCGTTCCAATGGGTGTCGATCTCGAATACTTTCAACCGAACGCAGCAGTAACGTCCGCACCGGTTTTACTCTTTACCGGCACGATGAACTATTTTCCGAATGCCGATGCCGTCATCTATTTTTGTAGCGAGATTTTCCCACGCATCCGTGAACGGCATTCAGAAGCGACCTTCTATGTTGTCGGTAATCATCCATCGGAAGCGGTGAAACGACTTGAAGCACACGACGGTGTCATCGTCACCGGTTATGTACCGGATGTCCGCCCCTATTTTGAGAAGGCATCTGTTTTTGTCGCACCTTTGCGGGCGGGTTCGGGCATACAAACAAAGAATTTAGAGGCAATGGCGATGCAAGTACCCGTCGTCACGACTTCCGTCGGCGCGATGGGTTTAGAAGCTGAAGCCGGTAAAGAACTCCTCGTCGCTGATACACCGGTAGACTTCGCTGAGCATGTGAATCAACTCCTCAATAGCGCACCTTTGCGAGACAGCCTCGCACAGACTGCCAGATCCCGCATTGAAGCCAACTACAGCTGGGAGGCTATCGGCGACCGTTTGAAAGATGTCTACACACAAGCAGTCCATACATCGAAACACAAAGCAGAACGCAATCAGTCAATGAAACCAAAAACTTAGCCCAAAACGAAGAGGAGGGAATATGGATAAACCCAAAATAAAATGGAGTCCCATAATTGTTGTTGATGTACTTCTCGTCAATATCGCATTTTTATTTGCTTATCTAACGAGTCGGCAATTCGGTTTTGATCCATTAGAACAACCTACATCGCTTTCTTCTGTCCTACAGAACGCGGACATATCGTCCTTTCAGCATTTTTTAGGGATCGCTGCCCTCGTCACGATTGTCCGCATCGGTCTCTTGTTAGGGGTCAATATATACAAACCGATGTGGCAATACGCCGCTGTTCAAGAATTTCGCAAATTGGCGATTGCAACCCTATTGGCGACTTTCGGGCTCATCGCGCTCGCCGTTCCACTGAAAATCGCTTGGGGGTTATTCCTAATTGATGGCTTCTATAACTTCGCACTGATCGGGTTTACGAAGTTCTCCGCACAACTGCTCCAGCGGGATAAACGGGTTATCAACACAACTCCACGGAAAACCAAACACGCAAACGGCGCGAATACGCAACCGCACCTGCCCGCTCGAAGACCACAAACGAAAGTACTTATTGTCGGTGCCGGCGAAACCGGTATCGGTGTACTTCGTGAAATCAGAAACCACCCCGAAAAGGGGTATGTTCCCATCGGGTTCATTGACGATTCCCCCCGTAAGGTCGGCAGAACCGTCGCTGGACTTGAGGTGCTCGGTACGACACGAGACCTGACATATATTGCCCACAGACGAACGGTTAATGAGGTCGTCATCGCGATCCCGTCAGCACCAGGCGGTAAAATCCGTGAGATTATCCGACAGTGCGAATATCGCGGATGCCAGTTCAAGATCGTTCCGAACATCCACGCAATCCTTGAAGGCCGCGCGAGTGTCAGTCAAATTCGGGAAGTCCGATTCGAGGACCTCCTCAACCGATCTACTTCACAGATGGACATCGCCGAAGTCTCCAAATACCTCTCCGGTAAACGTGTTATGGTCACCGGTGCCGGCGGTTCCATCGGTTCCGAGCTCTGCCGACAAGTCGCAAAACTCGACCCCGAACTCCTTATCCTCTTCGGACGTGGTGAAAATAGTCTCTATCATACAGATATAGAACTCCGTGAGTCCGAACCGGAACTTAATCGCGCTGTGATTATCGGCGATATTCGAGATAACGCCAAGGTTAGCCAAATCATACGTAAATATCGTCCACACATTATCTTCCATGCCGCCGCACACAAGCACGTCAAATTCATGGAGAACCATCCCGATGAAGCCGTCAAAAACAACATTCTCGGCACACAGAACCTTATTGATGCCGCAATCAAACACAAGGTAGAGGCGTTTATCCTCGTCTCGTCTGATAAAGCCGTGAACCCGACGAGCGTCTATGGCGCATCCAAGCGGGTAACCGAGAAATTGATCCAGTGCAAAGCGAAACAGAACGGAACGCGGTTTATCGCCGTCCGTTTCGGAAATGTTATCGGGAGTCGCGCAAGTGTACTGCCGAATTTCAAACGCCAGATCGCTAAAGGCGGTCCCGTGACCGTTACACACCGAGAAGCGACCCGCTACTTTATGACGATCCCAGAAGCCGTCCAACTTCTTATACAAGCCGGTGCTATGGGAAATGGCGGTGAGATTCTCATGTTAGATATGGGAGAACCGATCAAAATCCTCGACCTCGCCGAAGACCTCATCCGACTCTCCGGACTTGAAGTCGATAGGGACATCAAGATCGAATTTACTGGGTTAGAACCCGGCGAAAAATTATACGAAGAACTCCTTACGCCGCAAGAAGGCGTTACAGCGACGAAGCATCAGCGGATTTTCGTGGCACAACTCGAAGAAATTGAGGAACGTCTACTCCTCTCACAGATCGAAGAACTCTCGCTCCTCGCAGATGGACTCGACGCGGACGGTATCGTCGCAAAATTCCAAGAATTGGTGCCGACATATCAGCCGAACCGAGCATTCATCACGGAAACAGATACCGATAGCGGGTCCGAGATTATTCAGTTCCCCGCAGAAACGGAAACCGCCAGTGCGAACCGACGCTAACACGCGAATAAAAATTGTGACAGCCTATGTCGTATACCGTAGATACCCAAGACGTTATCATAGCACCTAAATCTGCTTGGATGAAACGGATATTTGATGTCGTTTTCGCGATGATCGGACTTTTGCTGCTGTCGCCTCTTTTCCTGTTCGGAAGTCTATTGGCGAAGCTACAATCCAAAGGACCCGTGTTTTACAAATCAAAGCGTGTCGGCAAAGACGAAGTGCCCTTTGCTATGTATAAATTCAGGACAATGGTTATCAATGCCGACAAACTCGGCGGAAGCCTGACAACCTATAGAGACACTCGGATTACACCCATCGGTCGCTTCCTCCGATGGACGAAACTTGACGAACTCCCGAATTTAATCAACGTTATCAAAGGCGAGATGAGCCTTATCGGACCACGTCCAGAGGCTCCAGAATACGTTAAATACTACACGGAAATACAGAAGCAAGTACTATTGGTGAAACCGGGGATAACCGGTCCCTCACAGCTCGCGAATCGTGATGAAGAAGAGAAATTAAAAGGGCAACAGGACGCGGAACACTACTATATCACAGAACTCATGCCCAAAAAACTTGCCCTCGATCTCCACTACGTCGCAACACAGAGCATCGCTACCGACATCCGATGGTTACTGAAAACCTGTTGGCTCGTCATTGTTAGACGATAGATCTGCCTGAATTGAAATACACTCCATTAAGTCTGGGAGTAGGTCAGTATGTTTGTATCGAGGTTGAAACGCCAGTATCTTGCATATTTCCTTTTTGTCCTCAGCATTAGGATTTCCAGTATCATTGAGAATTTCCAAGCGCATAACTTTACACGTGGAGTCTTTAGTGTAGCTATGGTATTCGTCTTCGCTTTCCTACTTTATTGCGTTGGCTTTTGTATTGGGATGCTCATAAAACGGATTCGCATTATAGTAGTAAATTCCGAAAATATGTTTACACGCCGCGATAGGGACCCCAAACGATAGCGCGTAGGGGTTGGGTTACCCAACCCCTACAGTTCCAACTATGTACGCAAATAATCACGGGATCCACTATAAAAGGTTCCTCGCCAATAACCACACAGACATTTTCAAACGCAATAAAGTAAGCCATCTTTACCTTTTTATCAAGACCTTTAATCACCACAATATCGCTAAAAAGTACGAAAACCCGATTGGGCTGTAAGACCGATCGGAGCAGAAACCCAATAATTAAAATTATGAAGAAAAAACGTGTTTTTATTATCTTAGGCAGTATCGTCGCCCTATTTTTTTTGATGTTAGTTTTATTACGCGCAATGAGCAGCGGGTCACCGATCGGACAGAAGGTCGCCGTGATAGATATTGCTGGCATCATCTCCAAATCAGATGCGACGATTAAACTGATTCACACCTATCGCGATGATCCGAGCGTCAAAGCGATCGTGCTGCGGATTGATACGCCCGGTGGCAGTGTCGCCCCGGTTCAAGAGATCTTCACGGAACTCGAAAAGATAGAGAAGCCGATCGTCGCCTCAATGGGTGGAAGTGCCGCATCCGGCGGCTACTATATCGCATGTGCTGCCGATACAATCGTCGCAAACCCGGGAACATTGACCGGTAGCATCGGCGTTATTATGCAGTTCACGCGGATGAAAGGTTTATACGATAAAGTCGGCTTGGAACATCAGGTCGTTAAGAGCGGACAATTCAAGGATACCGGTTCACCGTTCCGAGAACTGACAGAACAGGAGCGCGCCGTGCTACAAGCCACCGTCGATGACGTTTACAATCAATTTGTGGATGCGATCTTCGCGGCACGCGGGAACCTCCTAACGCACGCCGAGGTTGTTGAACTCGCCGATGGAAGGATATTCTCCGGGAAACAGGCGTTAGAATCAAAACTGATTGACCAACTCGGTAATCTGCCCGATGCAATCAAAATTGCCGGAGAACTCGCAGGCATCGACGGTAAACCGCGGGTACTCCGCCCGGAGAGACGGACATCCCTGTTTGAACAGCTCCTCGGCATTAAACAGATGCCGCCATTCGATGAGATGTTCAGCCTCCCGGGTGTCACGTTCCGCTACCAGATGAGCCTTGGCGACTAAATCCACTACACGATGAGGCAGGAAAATGGATAGCACGTATCAGGTTAACCGAGACTGGCAAAAACTTGCGAATCAGATCGTCAAATCGCAGCAGGTTGTGTTAGTGATAGGGGCAACCGATACCGGAAAATCGACCTTCTGCCGTTTTTTAGCGGACTACGCACTCGCATCCGGGCTCAAAGTCGCTTGCGTTGATGCCGACATCGGACAATCCCGAATCGGGCCCCCAACGACAGTCGGGATGAAGTCCTTCGCACCCGACGAACAAATCCGAACGGAGAACCGCGTCGTCTTTGATGGCACCGCGGAACAACTCTATTTTGTCGGTGATGTGTCGTCAAGCGGACACTTTCTCGAAATCCTTACAGGGATACGTTTGATGGTAGATAGCGCACGCCAAACCGATGCCGATTTCGCCGTTATCGACACAACCGGTTATATCCACGATCCGCCCGCAGTCGTTCTCAAACAGCATAAAATTGAACTCATCCGACCGAACCACTTGGTCTGCATCGGGCGTTCTGCAGAGTTGACACAGATAGCGGCAGGCTACACGCAACAGGCATGGCTCGATATTCACTACCTCCGCCCACATCGGAACGTTCAATCAAAGAGCAGTCGTGACCGGAGCCGATATCGGAAAACCCAATTTGATGCGTATTTCTCTGAAAGCAACGTTCAAAATCTCTGTTTTGGACAGATTCACGGTGGACGCACCCCCTTTTTTATAGGCAGACCTGCAAATGAAAAAGAGTTAGAAATCCTCTCGCAGCTGACAGAGACCGAAGTCCACTATGCCGAATGGACGCACCGTACCTTATGCCTTATTGCATCCACACACCCTTCTAAAGCAGCACGCGCACACGTCAAAAACTATTTAAGTTTGACCCGCGTTACAGTAGAGGTACCCGCCTACTTTCAACGCCGCCTCGTCGGATTAATCGATACGACAGGTGTCACCTACGCCATCGGCATTATTGAGGCTGTAGACTTCCAGAAACGGGAACTCAGCATCCGCTACCCGTTTTCAAAAGTGGACGACGCTGCAAAGCAGGCGTGCACCATCCAATTTGGGGACTATCATTTAGAACAACGCACGTAGCATCGGATTAAATCCAACGGTAACAATTCAACATGGACACAGAACCGCTCACAAAAAGCCCAATCTTTAACCGATTCGTCCGGTATCATAGCCCGTATATAGGTTCTATTCTGTTAGCGATGGTTTTTGCTTTGGTAGGTGCTGTGTGTGACTTAGGAGTTTTTCAACTTATTTTGCACGATGCAGTTAACGCTCTTGAGGCAGTCAGTGGGAACTCCTTTGACGAACCTGTATCTGTCCGATACTTCCAACACGAAGGCAGTGAAGGAATGTTCGCTTTTGACGGTTTTGAAATCGTATTAGCGGATGCAGGCGACGCACTTAAATACTTTCTATGGTTACTTGGCGGAGTGCTTATCCTCGTTTTCATTAAGGGGTTTTTCGTTTACGGCAACGATTATGTGATGGCGCGGGTCGGACATAAACTCGCGTTCCGACTACGGAATGTTCTCTACCAGCGAATCGTCTCTGCGCCGTTAGGTTTGTTACGCGAAGAGCGCACCGGCGACCTCATGACACGCACCACTGAGGACGTTCGAGTATGGCAGACTTTCGTTGCCGCAATGGCAAGTATCAT
The DNA here is from genome assembly GCA_022823085.1 of Candidatus Poribacteria bacterium. GTDB lineage: Bacteria > Poribacteria > WGA-4E > WGA-4E > WGA-3G > WGA-3G. The sequence continues at coordinate 4,595 of JAJDXV010000128.1, read as the reverse complement.
ACGCGCTGTTGTCCTTGTCCTCTTTTTTCTTTTTGTCATGCTAATCAGGAGTTTCAAACTCACTTTTTTGGTTTTATTCTTCCTTCCATTGCTCGCTTATCTGATTGCGTCTATTGGCAGACGCATTCGTGGGGCAAGCACTGATATACAACAACAGAGCGCGAACATCTATTCGCAACTTAAAGAGACATTTTCCGGCATTAAGATTATCAAAAGTTTTACATCTGAAAACGCAGAATCGGAACGTTTTCGTTCTATTAACTGGAGCCAATACTGCTCAGCGATGCGGCGCGCCCGCTTTGCTGCACTTCTGCCCCCCACAATTGAATGGTTGAGTACCCTCGGTATTGCAACCGTTTTTGGGTTATGCTGTTGGCAGGTAATTAGCGGACAACTCTCTATAGGATGGTTTTTTAGTTACGTTGGGATGGTAAGTTACATGTTCAAACCGATAAAAACAATTGGCAACGTCAACAGTGCTTTACAACAGTGCCTCGCTTCTACGGAGCGAATATTTTATCTCCTCGATTTCGGAGCTGAGGCAGAACAACAACAGAACGACCCCGCAACAGACAGCATCGAACTAAAAAATATCCACGGAGCCGTCACATTTCAGAACGTCTCATTCTCTTACACACAAGGTTCAGGAAACCGGCACGCAGCCGCTAAACCCACTATCAACAACGTCTCTTTTGAAGCGAAACAGGGAGAGGTCGTTGCACTCGTCGGACCCAGTGGCAGCGGAAAGACGACGCTCCTCAACCTACTGCTACGCTTCTATGAAGTCGGCTCCGGAAAAATCTTGATCGACGATGCCCCTATTTCTGAAGTAAAGTTGGGATCCTTGCGACAAAGTATTGCACTCGTTCCACAAGATACGTTCCTATTTGACGGCACGATTCTGGAAAATATTCGGTACGGTTGCCCGGAGGCGAACGACGACGCGATCATCGCAGCGGCGAAAAAGGCAAACGCTCACGAATTTATTACCAAACTGTCTAAAGGCTACGCAACACCGGTCGGTGAGGCAGGTATGAAACTCTCCGGGGGCGAGCAGCAACGCCTCTCCATCGCACGCGCAATCCTAAAAGACGCGCCGATCCTTGTGTTAGACGAAGCAACTTCTTCGCTCGACACACAATCTGAGGCACTTATCCAAGCGTCGTTAGCAAACCTCATGGCAGGGAGAACCAGTTTCATTATCGCACACAGACTATCAACTGTCATCCGTGCGGATAAGATTCTTGTTATCAAGGATGGCGAAATTTTGGAAACCGGAACCCACGAAACATTGTTGGCAAAAGGCGGGTTATATCAAAAACTCTGTAAGATGCAACTGAATTAACACACCGCAGGGTTTCCTATTAACAACGGACGCAACTGGACAATCCGATGCGAATTTTCCAGCGTCGAAAAAAAATGCATTTTAGGTAAACCTCTTGTGTTATGTTAACGTCACATATAATAGAAATATCGGTAAGTGCTATTAAATATTTCAGCCTCAATCTCCAAAGTGTCTGATAACACGAAGATTGAGACTAAAGAACAGAATAAGCGTTGCACGCTGTGCCGACCTCTAAATAAAAAGTTACGCTGAGCGGGAGAGGTATCCTAATTTTAATTGCGTCCTTTTTTGATAAAAGCACCTTCAAGATCGGCTGCGCGATAGACAGTTTCTGAGAGATCAACCTCATATAGATACGCGTTTTTCAAATTCGCACCGAGTAAGACAGTGCCTTTCAATTTAATTTCACCGAAAATTGCCTCTTCAAGGTTCGCATTCTCGAAACTCGTGAGTGACCCGAAAGGTCCCGGCACCTCACATTTTGGGCATCCGAGGGTGGCACGACGCAAGTCGGCACGTTTGAAACTCGTACCGGAGAGCAGACTACCGCTCAAGAACGCGCCTCGTAAATTGGCTGCCTCAAGGTTCGCATCCGTCAAATTACTACCGACCAGATACGTCCGATGGAGCGTAGCACCAGAGAGGTTCGCACCACTAAGATTCGCATCGTTTAAATTCGCATCTGTTAAGTCGGAATTACTTAGATCTGCACCGCTCAAATCTGTTTCCGATAAATCAATACCCGAAAGCGATTCATTCGATAAATCTAAGTTCGCAAGATTTTCACCAGAACAGGATTCACCGGCTTGCCATCTTTCTAAAATTTCATTGCGTGTCAGTTGAGCCATTAACTACCTCCAGTGGTTATACCAAATTCACGTGATCTTTCGTCTGTGTGACTCCTTAAACTTGTGATCCAATATTTTATAGGACTTACGCATGCCGCTCTTTTGTACCATAAACTGTTAGTTTGTGACACAAGAACGCTGTGTTTTTAGACAAACTTCATCTAACACAACCACTTACAGTCAAAATTGCGTAAGTCCTGTTTTAATCAGATATATAAAATGATTGCACTTAATAGCATATCATATAAGCACTAAAAAGTTAAATCTTTTTTCATTTTTTTTCGCTGTTTGCAGCAAATTCAAATACACTTCGGTCTGGAGATCGAGATTATAATGAGGTGAGGACATGAGAGACTATTACCCGATGTACCCAACAGAATCTGACCTTTTTGTAGAGGAAGAGGAAAGGGACGAGACCCCGATAGAGTCCCCAAGGGACGAAACCTTCGCGTACCTACAAAAGATCGCCAAAACACCTTTGCTGGACCCCCAACAAGAAACCGCACTCTTTGAAAAATATCAAGATGGTCTCCAAAGGTTCGTCGCTTTATTGAATCAATTCCCGGATTGGGTATGCGTCTCGCTTGACCTAACTGCAAACACTGCTCCGGACACGAATTACAAATATGAACCGCCGCAATCAGAACACGGCGTAATTCTAAGTAAGATCCGTTCCGAAATCCAAGCACTCGGTGTTTTGTTGGAAAAATTGGAGGCAAAAGCCGAATTGTTTGAGCAAGCGCGCTGGAAGATTTTTCAAGGGAACGCACACCTCCTGAACAAATATGTCAACAAGACCTCACCACCCGAATTAATGCAAGCCGGAAGTCTTGGACTCTTTGATGCCATTGATAATGGTGGCACAAAACGTGGCGCGGAATTCCGAGAATACGCACGTAAAACAATTCGTCGCAGCATCAGCACTGCCAACGAAAGAATCGTCGAATCCGAACAACACGGCGAAATTACACTCGCTGAGATAGCACCGTTCCTTGACTTCGGGCGTACCACATTGACACCCTTCAACGAAGAACAGGAATCCGCCGCTTTTCAGGATTGCGATGTTATTTACGACGAGATCGAAAATCTTTTGGCGGAATTGCCACACGGCATGTTACCGGAACGGCACGGAAAGCACACGCGACGCGCACTGCTGTGCAAATTTGAGGAAGCACGAAACGAATTCGCACATATCAAGTGGCTACTCAAACAACTCGAAGAGGCTGACCAGATTACACACGGAACAAAATTGAAAATCGTCGAAGCGAACCTACGTCTCGTCGCCAGCATCGCTAAGCAACACCATTTTAGCAAAACATCGTTGACTTTCCTCGATTTGATGCAGGAAGGCAGCCTCGGTCTAATGCGTGCCGTCGATAAATTCGACCACACACTCAAATTCCGGTTCAGCACCTATGCAACCTGGTGGATTATGCAATCCATCAAACGTGCACTCGACCAACAAGGACAGATGATCCGAGTGCCGTGCTATATCGGTGAAGCACGCCGTGCTATTAAGCAGGCACAATCAGACCTGACATCCGAACTCGGACGCGAGCCAACTACCTCCGAGATCGCAAACGCTGTTGAACTCACAGAAAAAAAGGTCTCCGAAATTTTCAACGCGACAAAGGACCCCGTACCACTTGACGCACCTATTAACGAGGATTCACCGGACGGTTCGTTTTCTGAACTCATTCCGGACCAATCCCAAATTACACCGGAGAACTACCTCCTCGATTACGCGAAAATTGAGGTCATCTCTGAAATCCTCAATCGGACGCTTAATCCCCGTGAAGCACAAGTTATCATCCTCCGATACGGGTTGATTGACGGCACCGAATATACTTTAGCGGATATCGGCGATAAACTCCGGATCAGCCGAGAACGGGTGCGACAGATAGAAGTCGAAGCCATCGAAAAACTCAAGAAAAGCGACGAATCGAAAGACCTACTTCAAGAACTATTGCAAGAATCCTAAACAGGATAGGACTTACGCAGATTGCTCTTTTGTACCATAGGCTGTTAGCCTGTGCACTGAGAACGCCTCTGTTTTTGAAGGTTTATCCGCTAACAGAGTGTCATATCCTCAAAATTGCGTAAGTCCAGCAGGATTTACGCGTCTCATTCTGCACCGAAACATCCATTTAAACTTCATCTATGGCAAAGTATAAAAATATATCGACATCTACAAATAACCCAATTCCCCCCTGATAAGGGGGGATAGGGGGGTTTGTACTCACAGAAAATGTCTAATTTAGGACTTACGCATATCGCTCTTTTGTACCACAATCTGTTAGATTGTGACACCAGAACGCTGTGTTTTCAGAAGAATTTCATCTAACAGAGCCACCTATAGCCAAAAGTGCGTAAGTCCTATAATTAATTCTTAGGTTTACCAT
>JAJDXV010000143.1 GCA_022823085.1 Candidatus Poribacteria bacterium | reverse complement strand
AATTTTAAAAAATTATTGGGTTTCGCGTCCTTTTCCCAGGGTCCGGTGCGAAATGCTGCGAAATCTAGCGAAATGCTGCGAAAATTTCCGTGAATTGTTTTAATTGTATTTATATTTTAAGTGATATATATTAAGTTTTTTGCCCATGAAAAGGGCAGCACAAAAAACGGACAATTGAATAACCCTGAGCGCGAGTTCTGTATTCATTGAATGGCTCTGGTCGCGATTGAGAAAAATGTTGACATCGGATTCCGTATCACGTATAATTTTGCAAATCCTGTTAGGCGCGTTAGATGCGCGAATCGTGATTTGGAACTTATAAGGAGGCTTAAATGGCAGAACGAATTAAAATGGGATTAATAGGATGCGGTGGTATGTCCGGCGCGCACATGAGAGGGTATCAAGAACTCTGGTCGAAAGGGTTGAGGGATTTTGAGATCGTCTCGGCGTGCGATATCGCGCTGGAACGCGCTGAAGAACGTGCGAATCAGGCATACGAATTCCAAGGCGGGACAAAACCTGCTGTGTATACAGAAGTTGATGAGATGCTGGCGAAACACCCTGATTTGGTATGTGTTGACATCTGTGCGCTTCATAGTGCCCACCACACGCTTGCGGTGCCTGCGCTGGATGCGGGTAAGCATGTTATTATTGAGAAGCCGTTCGGTATCACCATGCGTGCCTGTCAATTGATGATGGAAGCGGCGGAACGGAACGGTAAGATTATCTCTGTCGCTGAAAACTATCGTCTGGCACGTATCCAACGTACACGGAGTTGGGCAATTGCGCAAGGACGTATCGGTGAACCGCGTATGTTTTTCTGGATTGAAGTCGGTGAAAACTTGGGTAAATGGGGCTGGCGTAACTTTAAGATGGATGCTGGCGGCGGCTGGGCATTAGATGGTGGTGTGCATTTCACGGATCTGATGCGCTATATCCTCGGTCTTGAAGCCGAGGAGGTCTACGCGATCAACAAGGCTTATGAACCTTACCGTTACGACAACCCGGGTGAGCGTGAAGGTGGCTATTCGGTTGATGTTGAAGATGCGATGATTGCCACTATCAAATTTGAACAAGGCGTTACGGCGCAGTGGACCTGGGTAGGCTCGGCACCGGCACACGGTTTCGGTCAACATACCGTCTACGGCAGTGAGGGTGCACTTGATTGGGGTAGGGGTTTAGTCCCGCGCGGCGGCGAACCGATTTCCAATGAAGACCTGATGAAAGAATTTACGGATAGCCTGAGCGATTCGGAACGGGAATACTATTTCCCAGGTGGTATTGAAGACACCGTTGCGATTGAGTTGAAGTACTTTGCTGATGCGATCCGAAGCGGCGGTAAACCTGAAGTGGATGCAGTCGAAGGGATGCGGTCTGAAGCGATCTGTATGGCAGTCTATGAATCCGGCTGGTTTGGTCGTCCTGTGACGATTGCCGAGATCGAAAACTGCGAACTCGAAGGCTATCAGAAAGAGATTAACGATAAGTTAGGGATTGGTGGTTAGATACAACTGCTGCGATTGGATATTTATTTTCGGAGGGATGGAAGGATGGTGTCAGCTGCTGCAGCGAAAGGTGGCATGATCTCTACAACGAAAGTAATGGCTGTTCATCACGGACGCGACAATATCCGAGTGAATTGTATCGCGCCCGGACATCTCTATGCGTCGTTCCCTGCGCCGTATTTGAGTGAAGCGGAACGGGAACGACGGCGGCGCATCGGACCGCTTGGGACAGAGGGTACCGCGTGGGATGTGGCGTGGGCGACTGTCTTCCTTGCCAGTGATGAGTCGAAATGGATATCCGGTGTCGTGATTCCGATTGATGCCGGTCTACTCGCCGCAACGCCACTTGCTGTTGTGCATCAACTGGAGGAATAACGATAGCATTATTGCGAGTTCCACAGGTAGTTTATGTTGAATTTTACTGGATCCTCAGCAGCGATGACTCCTTCCATCTGCACCTGTAGATCCAAAAGTTCCGCGGATTGAGTTTCATAGAAGAACTGAATGCCTACCTCGTTATTGGGGCCAATGAATTGTGCAAAACCGGTTATATCATCGTCTGTTAACCGTTTTCCATTTATTGTAACTGTTACGCCGCTCTCGCTAAGTGTCGGTGGATTTTGGGGAGCTGTTCTTTCTGGGTAGTATACCCAGATAATCCACCCATGTCCATCATTGGCATCATCTGGATTATTGCCGTTGTTCCCACCATTGGTATTACCTGGATTATTGCCATTGGGCGAACCGCCGTTATTTCCGTTGTTCCCACCATTGCCGTTATTATTTCCATTATTTCCGTTGTTCCCACCATTGCCGTTATTTCCGTTGTTTCCACCGTTGTTGCCGTTATTTCCATTATTTCCGTTGTTTCCACCGTTGTTGCCGTTATTTCCATTATTTCCGTTGTTTCCACCGTTGTTGCCGTTATTTCCATTATTTCCGTTGTTCCCACCGTTGTTGCCGTTATTATTGCCATTGTTGCCGTTATTACCGTTATTTCCGTTGTTCCCACCATTGCCGTTATTTCCGTTGTTGCCGTTATTATTGCCGTTATTTCCGTTGTTGCCACCGTTGTTGCCGTTATTATTGCCATTGTTTCCGTTGTTCCCACCATTGCCGTTATTGCTACCGCCACCGTTATTGCCGTTATTGCTACCGCCACCGTTATTGCCGTTATTGCTACCGCCACCGTTATTGCCGTTGTTATTGCCTACCCTCGCTGCACGCAAAATAGGGTTCCCTTCATGATAGAACAGATAAATTTGTTTCTCAGGATAGATGTGGATGGCAGGTCCGCCGTTCTGCGTTTCTGGTATAAGATTTAGACAAGTTGCATCGATACCGTCCTGAAAGCAGACAGCATTTCCATCCATTGAGACAAAATAGCGGTCTACCTCAGGAGCAGTTAGCACTGAACCTGTATAAGGCATATCGGAGCAGCCGGTGATAGCGAAAAGGATCGTGAGGACCCCGATGAAGCATTTCACCGGTGTCGGTTTAAATTTTGGGAGGTTCTGGGCATTCATATAACAGTCCTATTGTATTGGCACTAAACGGAGGATGTTTTGGGTATCGCCGGTTTCGACGCTGTCTCCATTGATATGGAAAGTTGCGATGTTAGCAGGGACGACACCGTCGACCTGAATTGTTATTTCTGGTGCTTGCGTTTTGATAGAAAACCGCACGCCGCGCCTGCCGTCGTTTTTGCTGATTTGTGTGAATTCGGTGATGTTCAGATCGTTTTGTCTATGGGTTGGAACTGTCTCACCTTCCACGGCTCTGATGTCGAGTCCACTGGTTTCGGGTGTATCGCCGCGGTTCGCTTCACGAAAAGCACTTGGATAGTATATCTCGATACTCCAGCCTTCGGGGATATAGTTCGTAGCGGCGGGACTTGGATTGACACTTGCTGGCAACTCGGCTTTGCCTGACTCTACCAATTCTTGTACAATCCGGCTGGTATCCATGAGCCGTTTTGCTTCTAAGATGGTACGCCCTTGATAATTGAAGACATAGACGATATTTGTTGAATGGACATGGACGGTAGGCGTATAGTCTATATCCGTCGGTTCGACTTCTCCTTTATCCAACAAACGTTTTACACAGACAAAATCGAACCCATCTTCCAGGCAGATGGTATCTTGTTCTGTTGTGGTGAGGTACTGGTCCAGGTCGCCGGAGGTTATTATGGGGCCTGAGTAGGGGACATCGGTGCAGCCAGCTATGCTGCTGAGTACAATGAGGAGGCTGCCGATTAAAAAGGTGATGTTGTTAATTTTTATTTTTGTATTTTTCATAGTGTTTTCCTTAATACTATTTCTGGAATATTATTAGCATTGGCTGCCAATGCTGCTGCAGAAACATAAAACGATAGGAGTGTGTGTTGGGTTTCATAAATTTTTGTTCGTTTTTTTGAAAAATATGTAGGAACAGGGCGATTTAGTTTTCAGTTCCGGTATATGGCGGGTCGAACACCTATGACCTCAGGTTGAGTTGAACGCAGTGAAACCCAACATCTTCAGGCAACAGAGCCTGTTAGTTTTCACGTGACACAACATCAGAACTGGGCAGGGAAATTGCCACGGGCGGCATCCATCACTTCAGCAGTGATTTCATCGTGTCCGTTGTCTTTAGCGAAACTCTCAATCCCCATCTTTGCCATCGGACGCACAAAAGCTGGGATCCGCTCTAAGCGTTCGAGTGCCTCTGCTGTCCAGACGGGACCGGTCGGTTCGGTAGGCGTTGAATCTTCCTGAAAGGCGTCCGAGATAACGCCGGTGAAGGGACATTTGCCGCCTTCAGCCGTCTCGCCTGAACTGGTTTCTGACGAAAACATGTTAGGCATTGATTCGCCCTTTGCCGTCTCTAATTGCGAGCGTACCAGCTGCATCGGTTGTGCTGCTTCGTTAGTGCCACCGAGTTTAAGGTCCAAGGACTTCAGCATCTGGGTCTCCGATGGATTGAGGTACATGGCAATTTCTGTAAAGCAGTCAGGACATTCAAAAAGTGCTGTTACGGAGCCTTGTTCGGGACGGGTCACGTCTTTAAATTTCATCGCTGTGTCGCAGTCTGTACACAAGAACTTCATAATTTTAATTTTCCTTGCGGTTCGGTTAGGTCGGTTCGGAACCTAAAGCATCTTGCCGTAGATCCGTCCTCCATTTCATTACGGACTATGTATCTTACACTTTATGCCTTAAGAAAAGGCGGAAACTAAGAACTTCTAATCTTCCTTGCGGTTCGCTTGGGTCGGTTCGGAACCTAAAGCATCTTGCCGTAGATCCGTCCTCCATTTCATTACGGACTACGCGTGTTACAACTAAGATACTACGAAAAAGGCACAACCTAAGAGGTTATGCTACGTTTAAAAAAGCCTTGAATCTTTTCAGCGACTTGCCTGAGTGCCTTGCTCGCGGGAGCGTCTGGGTGCTCGCCAAGATAGAGGGTTCCGTTGTCATTCGCGCGCGAGAGTTGTGGGTCAAAAGGGATACTGCCGAGCATCAACTGCTGGAGTGTCTTATCAAGCGTTTCGTCTGCGGAAAAGAGTGGTTCCTTTTCGCCACAGTGTTGACAGACATAGAACGCCATATTTTCGACAACGCCGATAATGGGAACCCCCAAGATGTCTCTTGCCATGGTCACTGATTTTTTGACGATTAATTGTGAGACTTCAGAAGGAATGGTTACAACGACGATACCGCTGAGATTCGGAATAAGTTCGGTTACATTTGGAAGTCGATCGGTTCCGGGTGGCAGGTCTAATAAAAGATAATCCAAGTTGCCCCATTCGGTATCGGCGATGAACTCTCGGAGGGCGCCTACTTCCATTGTGGTACGCCATGTGAATGCATCCTTCTGAGAATACGCATTCCAAAGCACAGGTGCGTCGTCTTCAGCCAAGAGTAAATCCATAGAGATAAGCTTGGTGCCGAGGGCGGTCATCGCCGGTTTGACCCCTGCAGGTGTGTATTCCAGCGTGGCGTTCCGAACCCCCATCATTTTTGCAAGTGTTGGTCCATTGATGTCTGCGTCAACGACACCGACGGCGTTCCCGTTCAGCGTAAGGGCGGTAGCGAGATTCGCTGTGAGCGAACTCTTTCCGACACCGCCTTTGCCACTCATAATTGCCACTGTATATTTGACGGAAGCGAGTCGTTTTTGGATTCGGTCTGCTTGTGCCGTGACTTGTCCAATAATATTAGAACCCGCATCGTTGGGTAACTCTTTGTAACTTTTCACTTTTTAAATAATTGGCTTTCGCGCTGCCTTCCACTACGTTTCAGGCAGGTTCTTGGTGAATTTTGAAAGTGAGAGTATTTCGTTTTTTTAACCCCCTAAATCCCCCTTATCAGGGGGACTTTAAGAGGAAATTCGTCCATCCTATAAACTATTATAATGTCTATTCTTGTTCATCAATGGCGTAGAGTGCCTGATAACTGCGGAGATAGAGTGTGCCGTTTGCGATGGCAGGCGATGCAGCGATGTCTTCATCCATGGCGTTGCTGGCGACGATTTCAAATTCACGTCCGGCTTTGATAACCGTAATCACACCATCACGAGATGTCAGATAGATATGTCCGTTCGCGTAGACGGGTGAGGCGCGGTGTCTGTGCCGATGTGTCCGTTCTCGATAGTATTGCTCTCCTGTCTCGGCATCAAGACATATCAGGTCGCCGTTTTCCCGACAGAGATAGACCAAACCGTCATGGATAAGCGGTGAAGGGACATCAGGCGTGCCCTGCTGACGTTTCCATATCTGCCACTCGCTATCCGTTATGTCCCCGGGTGTAGCAGCGGGGTTGATGCCGACAACGGGACCGTTTTTAGCAGAAGGGACGACAATGAGTCCTTCTGTCGCAACGGGAGAGGCGACGAACCGGAGGGAATGGTTGTAACTGAATATCGGATTGAAACCGCCACATCGCCAGATTTCGCTGCCGTCTTCCAAACTGTGTGCGGTGACATAATCAGCACCGTGGACGACAAGGTATTCACGCTCGTCATCACGATAGAGAATCGGGGAGGTATACGCCTGTTCACATTCAGCGGTTGCGTCGCTGTCGCGATTATGCTTCCAGATTTCCGCACCGGTCATTTTGTCAAGTGCGAGGACAACCCATGCGTTGCTGTGAATAAGTTGGAAATAGAGGCGATCCTTGTCAAGCAGCGGTGTCGTTGCCATAACGAAAAAGAGGTTGAATTTGCCGTAGCGGTCAGCGAGATTGGTGTGCCAGACCTGATTTCCGTCAAAATCGTAGCAGGCGAGGTCTCCGGTTCCGAGGAACGCCCAGACGTGTTCACCATCGGTTACAGGAGAGGGTGCGGCGGAGTTGCCTTCGCCGCCGCGGACGACTCGGTTACCGTGTCCTAAAGTCCGCTTCCAGAGTTCTTTACCGTCGGTGTTGATACACATCAAGACGAGTGCATCGTCTTCAGCCGAGGTGAGGAAAATTTTGTCTTCCCAGATGACGGGTGTAGCGGCGGCTTCACCGGGGAGCGGTAAACGCCATTTGACATTTTCGGTTTGGCTCCACTGGATGGGTGCCTCGGTTTCTTTGCTGATTCCGTCGTTGTGCATGCCACGCCACTGTTGCCAATTGTCGGCGAAACCGTTCGTAATTACGGTGAACACAGCGAGTAAAAGTATTAATGTACATCTCAAAATCTGCTTTTGCATAATCCGCCTCCGTTTTCAGTGAAGCTTACTACGATTTTGTACTTGTAGCAAGGTTTAACGTTTCTCGTCTGTCCATAAGCCTCGATCAGGTCCCTTCCACTGGTAAGGGATTATTTTCGACAATTCGCCAACGCGATACTCCAGAAATTCACAGCCTGCTTCTATAACATATCCTTCGTTTGTGAAAACGGGGAACTCTAACTTCGCGAGCGCATCAAAAGGTTCAATTTCGAGCTGGACATCCAGTTTACCGTCCACTGTCTTGTAGAAAAAATCTGCAGAATGGCTCTCATGCTTTAGAATCATGACAGTGCCGGACTGTTGAACCTCTCCGTTAGATGTGCAGACCTTCAAACCGACGACAAGATTGCTCGTTGGTGGGGGATCTGATTTCACCTTAAACCATAAACCTTTGTGTGAACTCTCGGCAACGCCTTCGTTTGGACCGAGTATTTGGAATGTGACCGTCGGAACATCGCTCATTATTTTTCTTCTTCTGAAAAAATAGTCGTACCTATATATCAATACCAAAAATAAGGACCGGAATATCAATATCAGCAACACCCCGCTGCTCTAAATCCCACACGAACTGCTCAAAATATGAGACTCCGGTAGACATTTCATTAGCAAAGGACTTTACCGGAACAATCTCTATTCCGGCATCAATGTAGCCTAAATTGCGAAAAATAGTCATTTTGGCACACACGTTGTAGACCATAAATGCGTATTTTCCAAACTGTACCTCTACCCCAAGGCGTTCTTTTAGAAAATCCATTTCTCGGTATGCAGGACGCATTTGTTTCGGTGAATATCCGGGGCGATAATAGTCTGTCGAATAGTTGCATGTTACACGTTTCTTCTGCCACCCTTTGGGTCCAAAACTCTGAGCAAAAGAGCGATTAAGGCTGGCCGGACTATACAACATTTTGCCCGGCATTGTAATCTCCTTACTCTCTTTAATTTTATGATGTGCGGCATCAACAGCAGCAATAATATCCTCAATCTCCTGCAACAGGTAAGGGTGCGTCCGTCGAATGGAATGCCCATCATTGAATGAATACTCGGCAGCAATAATCATAACCGTTTCGCTTTCCTTGCCTATTTCCATTCCAAAGGCAGCTGCGCAATACGTTCTTTCCCTGTTGGTTGGTGGATAGGTTTTCCCAAAGGACGGAGCGGTAATTCGCCCTGTGCGAACTTCTGTATCCTCTCACGAGTCATCGCGATATAGGCTGAATCTTGTTCAGCAGCAACAGCCTTTCGGTCGTGTTGTAAGGCAGCGATGATGGTAGAACCGACACCGCCATAAGGGTCTAAGACAATTCCTTCGGGATCCGTGAGTGCCAAGACGCAGCGCTGCACTAATTCAACAGGAAATTGACATGGATGTTCGGTTTTCTCTGGATGGTTTGCCTTCACATTGGGAATATCCCAAACTTCATCCTCCCAGTCCTGTTTGACAATATCCCAAATATCAGAAGGGTTTTTGCCAAGCGGGTTCCCCGAAAGTTGCCCTTTTTTCGGGCCTTTGAAATGTCGCTTGCCTGGGTATTTTGCTGGCACTCGCACTGGGTCAAGATTGAAAACATATTCATCACTTTTCGTAAACCACAAAATCGTTTCATATCTACCCGAAAATCGCTTTTTGCAGTGCAAGCCGTGATTAAACCGCCAGATGATCCGATTCCGTAATTTTAAATCAAAGCGTTTGAAAATTTCATAAAAATAAATATCAAGCGGAAACACCTCACCCTTTTGGACGTAATTTCCGACTTGCCAACAGAGACTGCCAGTATCAGCGATTACCCGAACCAACTCCGCAATTACAGTCTCCATATCCTTTAGATATGATTCTAAGGATGTTTTTTCTTCGTATCTTTTGCCGATGTTGTATGGTGGAGATGTGATGACTAAATCTACCGACTTTGATGGAATATCCTTTAGTAGGTCGTTACAATCTCCATCAAAGAGAACAACATCCACATTCGCGTGATACGCATCTGAAATTGTAATCTGACGTGGTGCGTTGAAGATATTTGCTGCAACATCAATTGTCTCAATGCAAGAATCTTGGGATCCCATGTCAATCTCCTAAAGATATGTCAACCACAACAAAGTAGCATTACCTACATCTTACAAATTTTTGCAACTTTTGTCCACCATTATAAGATATGGAGCAAGGAATTGACGGACTTAGCGCGGAGAGGCTATCAATCTTGACTTGGCTGTTGATAATACTGCCCAAGTACTTCATTGGCGAGGCTTCTGCCGTCCTCAATGACGCGGGCTGCGAAATCGAGTGTAACCTGTTCGATGTTGTTTTCCTGTGCGCGTTGCTCAATTCGGGTTTGCGTGATATTCCGCATAAACCCTGCAGGCACCAAGTTCAGACGCTCAATTGCATCCTCAGTCCAGTGTACCGGACTTTCAAGCTCCTGTGCGACACTTGTGTTTTCGGAATCAGAGGTCTGTGTTTGCATGGCTCTGAGTTCCGGTGCGTCCTCACGGACGGCGGCGGCTTCACCCATACTGTCATCAATGATTTGGGTTGCGAACGCATTCGTGATGGTGCCGATCTTTTGGGAACGTGCGGATTTTTCGATTCGCGCTTTGACGTTTCGGCGCATGTAGCCGCGCGGAACCGTGCGCAACGCCTTTTTCGCTTGTTCCGACCACTGAAGCCTAACCCCATCAAATGTCTCTTCCTCAGCGGTCCCGCCTTCATCTACGGCAACGTTCTGTAGAGAATCCTTATCCACCATTTGAAAACGTTCCGGTGATGCGCTACAGACAGGACACTGGATAGGCTGCTGGTTATGTGCTGCGTAGCCGCATTCACCACAGATGTAGGTTTTGACGGCATCGGACTCCAATACTTTCTGCTCGGCGATCTCTTTTGCGACGCGTGTGAGTTTTTCCGAGGCGCGTTGGGGCATAATCGCTTCCATCGCCATGTCAATGACACTCTCGGTAATGACAGAGTGCCCGCGTTCTATGGCGAATCGATGGACGGCTGTCTTTGCAATGCCACGCACTAACGGTGGTGCTTTCTCCATTCTATCCAACGCCTCCTGCGTCCAGACGAGCGTCTCCTCGGCTTTCACATCTATCTGCGGGAAGTAACGCTGGCTGACCAAAAGCACATTACAAGGGGCAAGACGTAAAAGATTCTCAGCGGTGCTACCGATGTCCGCATCCTCTTCACAATGGACACCAATCCTTCCCAAAACCAGAAGCCAGGGATTTGTCTTTCTGGTGTATTGTAGGATTTTTTCGTAAGCCTTACCATCAAGAAGCGTAATTTTTAAGGCGTAATCGTGTTCCTCTTTTGCTATAGCGCGTGCAACTTCGAGATGCGACTGATAAATCTTCGCTAATCCGGTGTCAATGACCTCTTCGTGGAGCTGCTCTTGTTCTTTGAATCTGAAAGTTCTTGCGGCACGTTCGGTTAGGACGTTTACTACCGAATTGAAGACGATGTAGTGGAGATATGGGTCGTAGACCCCGACAGCCTCGACCTGTTTGTTGAACTTTCGTCCGAGTTGTATAGCGGTTTTCAAACCTGAAAAAGATTCAGGGCTGCCGTCAATCCCGACAAGGATATTTCCATCATGCTTCTCAATAGGTTCAAGGTCCCGGACAACGAGGGTATCGGTACTAATACGTCGGACGACGCGTTCGCAGACACCACCGATAAGGCTATCCTTGACGGCTCCCATGCCGAGTGCACCCATAATGACGAGGTCGTAATCGCTTTCCTGAATGTCTTCAACGAGTTTTATGTAGTGCTTGCCTTCGGGCATTTTGGGTTCAAACGGGATGTCAAATTCGGTACACTTGTTTTTCATGACCTCAAGATAGGAATCGGAGATCAGTTGCAGTCCCATTGTAATGAGGGTATCGTGGATGCGGCGCTGCTTTTCAAGTTCGACCTCGTCTTGATACTCCTCGGGGAGGGTATATTCCATCTGCTTGAAGCGGACATCGTGCATCTTTGCGGCGTAAACGTGCGAACCGATGAGCTGCGAACCGAATTTCCTTGCGAATTCGACAGCGAGATCGATACTCGCATCCGAATAGTCGGAATTGTCAACCGGTACATAAATTCTTTTCATAGTGTTTTCCTTATGTTTTGCAGGCGATCAGAGAAAGTTTTGCCTATTTCTGAGAACGCAACCAACAAACGTCTCTGAAAAACCAAAAGACGTAAGACTTCACTCGGACTTTAGAACGTTTAGGGCGAATACTTAGCCGCGCGAAACACAGGCATCTCATAATGAGTACCACAGAACCGAACTTCTATTTTAGAAACGTCTGCGTCTACTTCAAGTCCGATTTGAATAATATTAGGCCCCCCCCCGGCACCCACCACGACACCTTCCTCGTTTATGAGCCGAATCGTTTTCAAGGACTCAACTTCTTGCTCCATTCCATCTTTTACCTCCACTATTTTTACTTCCTTATTTGGATTTGGGTCATCCTTTCCGACTATTTTTATTGTTACTTTTTCGTTAGTGTTATCTTTTGTTAATATTAACTCGAGGAAATCACAATAGTCGAGAAGATCGAGACTCAGTGCCGGACTTTGAATGGGGATCTTAAATCCATTATCCACAGTCGTACTCTCTAATATATTGATTACCCAATTAGCTAACGGGGATGCGGTATACGGCACGGAGGTACTGCGGGCAGTGTTCCTTTCATTGATTACGTTCGCAGCAATAGATATCTCCATCTCGCCTTCCCCACTATTCGGTGCCGTCAGTATAAACGTGTAAACGTTATCAGTCCCCCCAAAGTTAGAGATAGTCCCGTCTTTAACAGACACATCGCTCTGTGTAAACCCAGTAATTGGAGGGGCCCCTGAAAAGGTTACGGTTACCGTCGTCCGTTCTCCGTTATGGATAGCACTTGGCTCCGTCGAGATTCTAACCGTCCGGGGTGGTGGTGGTGACGGCGGCGGTGGTGGAGGCGGCGGTGGTGGAGGCGGCGGCGGTGGCGGTGGTGCTGTCCACACAACCTCAGTCTGTCCGGCAGTATTTCCTTCAGTCACAACATCCGCACCAATCGACACACTTATCGTGCCACTCCCACTACTCGGCGCAGTCAGCGGCACTTCGTATGTGCTACCACTCCCGCTCAAAATACCCAAAGAACCCGACGAAACGGAAATATCCCCCCGCATAAAACCAGATACAGAACCACTAAAAGAAATATCAATAGTCGTCGTACCACCCGCCGACAAAGACGAACTGCGAGGCGTTAGCGTTACCGTTCGACGCGGCGGCGGTGGTGGTGGTGGCGGTGGTGGTGGTGTCCACGTAACCTCAGTCTGTCCGGCAGTATTTCCTTCAGTCACAACATCCGCACCAATCGACACACTTATCGTGCCACTCCCACTGCTCGGCGCAGTCAGCGGCACTTCGTATGTGCTACCACTCCCACTCAAAATACCCAAAGAACCCGACGAAACGGAAATATCCCCCCGCGTAAAACCAGATACAGAATCACTAAAAGAAATATCAATAATCGTCGTATCACCCGCCGACAAAGACGCACTGCGAGGCGTTAGCGTTACCGTTCGACGCGGCGGCGGTGGTGGCGGTGGCGGCGGTGGCGCTGTCCACGTAACCTCAGTCTGTCCGGCAGTATTTCCTTCAGTCACAACATCCGCACCAATCGACACACTTATCGTGCCGCTCCCACTGCTCGGCGCAGTCAGCGGCACTTCGTATATGCTACCACTCCCACTCAAAGTACCCAAAGAACCCGACGAAACGGAAATATCCCCCCGCGTAAAACCAGATACAGAATCGCTAAAAGAAATATCAATAATCGTCGTATCACCCACTGACAAAGACGAACTGCGAGGCGTTAGCGTTACCGTTCGACGCGGTGGCGGTGGCGGTGGTGGTGGCGGCGGCGGCGGTGCTGCCCACGTAACCTCAGTCTGTCCGGCAGTATTTCCTTCAGTCACAACATCCGCACCAATCGACACAATTATCGTGCCACTCCCACTACTCGGCACAGTCAGCGGCACTTGGTATGTGCTACTACTACCCCTCAAAGTACCCAAAGAACCCGACGAAACGGAAATATCCCCCCGCGTAAAACCAGATACAGAATCGCTAAAAGAAATATCAATAGTCGTCGTATCACCCACTGATAAAGACGAACTGCGAGGCGTTAGCGTTACCGTTCGACGCGACGATGCTGGTGGTGGTGGTGGCGGTGTGACTCTGTCATCGTTATCATCATTTTCAGGCGGTGTGTAAACTGCGGAAACGACAGGCTCGCCGTCACGATAGAAGAAGTATACCGTTTTCCCGATATGGAGATGTACATGCGGTTTAGGGTTTCGTGGGTCTTGCGGCCCTTTGGGCACAAGTTTTACGCAAGACACTGCTTCTCCATTTTCATAACAGACTTCGCCATCCGGGTTAATCGTGAAATAGTTTTCCCAAAAATCATCTGTTGCGGGTGTTATGATAGATTTTGTATATGGGTTATCTGTGCAGCCGTAGTAGATGCAGCATACGAGGAATATACCGAGTGTGACTGCGAGTCGTATGCTGTTTTTGTAAAGCACCATAATTCCTTTCTTTGTATCTTTATGCGTTGTATCTTTATGCGTTAGGTTAGCGGCGTGCGTCTGTCAGATGATTTTTTTATTTGGCGTGCGCCGATCCAACTACCGAGTATATGTGCGATGAGTGTTGCTGGCCAGAGGTAAACCATCGCGGTTTGCCAACTCCAATTGAGTACAAAACGCCGTACGACGATGTTAATGACAATCGGCATGTAGAGACACCTGCTCCAGGGTCGGCTGAACCTTTTAAACCGTCCACGAAAAAATCCGAATGTAAAGTGAATTATAAAAGCCGCAACAGATATTAGGAGATTCAGGTCAAAGTCTCTCATTTTTTAAGGAGTGCTTTGACATCTCGCCGTAGTCGGAGCATCGCGGGTCTACTCCGACTGTCGTAGTCGTCGTAGATGTTCCCGTCCGGCTTCATGAGAACGAAACGTGGGCTATGGAGTATCTCACTGCCGTTGTGCCCAGCGGCTAAACTAAACCCTTTTTCGGCTAATTGGTAAATATCCGCCTTCTCACCGGTGAGAAAGTGCCAGCGTCTATCGTCCGCACCGTAGGCTTTTGCGTAGCGCGAGAGCACCTCCACGGTATCCCGTTCCGGGTCCACGGAGAACGAGACGAAATAGACCGGATCCGTAACAAATTCGGATTGTAGGCGCGCCATTTCTTGTGTCATCGCTGGACAGATCGTTGGGCAATTGGTGAAGATGAAATCTGCGATCCAAATTTTGCCAGCCATATCGGAGAGGCTTAACGGCTGTCCTTGCTGGTTCGTTAAACGAAAATCTGGTACGCGGGCTTCAACTATCTCAGGCTCAGGCGATAACTCTGACTTCATATCAAACACCGACCACAAGTTAATTCCTGCGATGACGATAATGATGACACCGAGGGCTACCCAGATGAGGGTGCTTCCGTCAATTCTCCGCTTCTCGTTGATGACCTTATCGGTTTGTGCTTCCATGTTCCAAACCGGACCCTTATGCGTTAGTGCGCTGATGTATCCATAACTTCTGCTGCCGGTTTTTCGATGCCTTCGATGCGTCCGTCTAATGTGAGGTCAGGCATCAGCATAATGACGAGAAAAACGCAGATCAGAAACGGCGTTATCACGATAACTGCTAATGTCTTTCTTTCAAACTTCAGGTGCATAAAATAGATAGCGACGAGTGCGGCTTTAGAAGATGCCAACCCGATGAGCAGTATCGCTTTGAGTACAATCGAGTACTCAGGGATTGCGACAGCGACCTCAACAATAGTGAGTCCGAGGAGCCACCAGAAGATGTTCATGTATTTCGGGTGTTCTTTATGTCCATCCTGTGCCATTACTATGTCCTCCTACAATAGATAGATAAAGGTGAAGACCATAATCCAGATAAGGTCAACGAAGTGCCAATAGAGTCCGACGATTTCTACTTCATGGTTAAACTCGGCGGTATATCTTCCTCGCAAGCCGTGTACCAATATCACAGCGAGATAGATAACGCCCCCTGTCACGTGCAATCCGTGGAAACCTGTGATCGCGTAGAAAGTTGGACCGAAGAGGTTTGAACCGCTTATAATATCACTCTTTAACCCGTGAGCGGGAATCTCGGTAAGCGTCAATCCGTGGGTAATGAGGTGGTACCATTCATAGACTTGTAGTCCTAAGAAAATGACTCCTCCCGCGATTGTTAAACCGAGAAACATGCACATGCGGGACACATTGCCGCTCTGAATAGATTCCAGTGCTTTCACCATGGTGACACTACTGCATATTAGTAGGAATGTCATAAAAGCGGTTAGGTTAATACCGAGGATTTCGTCTGGTGGTACCCAACCGATTGCGCCTGCGCCAACTCGGACAGCTGCATAAGCCGCCAGCAATGCGCCAAAAGACATGGTATCGCCGACGAGGAAAACCCACATGCCGAGTTTACCGAGGCTATCGGGTGTTAGCGAAGGTTCGTATACGTCTTCAGTGTGGTCTAAAGTCGTAGCGTGTTCCACTATATTTAAACTCCTTTCCGTCTACGAGTAGGTGCGGTTTGAAACCGCCCCTACCGATGAAGTGCGTAAGTTCTATTAGTTATCGGTCATCAGTTGAATGGCTATCAACTACTTTGATTATATGGTTTTTAGTCCATCGGTTCCCTATTTGCGCGCCGGTAATGCCAGAAAACCGTGCCGCCGATGACTGTGAAAACAGCAAACGGCATTGCCATCATAAATAGGATACTAAAATTAAAGCCTTTACTGATAGGATCATCAAGTGTTTTACAGGCGGGACACGCCTCAAGATATGTCGGTACGATGAGCATAACGACTATCAAGAGCGTCACCGCGAAAAAAAATCTGGACATTCTGACACCTTTCCTTTCATGATGCACTACGGCGGGGTTACAACCCTGAAGAAAAAGCCTGCAACGGGTGCGTAAGCCCTACGTGAGATAAACCAACACATAGAGAATTGGCCAGAGTGCGACAACAAAAACCCAGTAGATTGTACAGGTATCAACACCGGTGTACTGTTCAGCTGAGAACCGTCCAGCGATCGCCATACCGAGTACCGTGAACACCCAGATGACAGCACTTAGCACGTGAACGGCATGGCATCCGATCAGTACATAAAAGATGCCGCCATAGACACCGGATTGGAGTGTCAGTCCTTTGCGAATGAGTTGGACCCATTCGCTTCCCTGTATACCGAGAAAGAGTAGTCCAAGTACACCTGTGATTAAGAGCCAATTACGGAGCTGCTTTACTTTTTCTTTCTGGATTGCGCGCCACGCTTGAAACATTGTGTAACCGCTGATGAGAAGTAAAGCCGTATTGATGCCGGTTACGATGCGTGGGAGTTCAATCCCGATATGCGATGGTGGGGGCCAGGTGACGTTCCCGACACGAAACACAAGAAATGCTCCGATAAGCCCCGAAAACAGCATTGTCTCTGCGCCGAGCAGAACTAATATTGCTAATCGTGCGTTACTCAAAGGTGGACGTTCGCGAACGTCAATGTGATTCTGGGTTTCCATTTTCACGTACTCTGCGCTTTACAATCCGGAGGGCAATCTCAACGACTGCCACGATAACAAGGAACACCCCGATGATCCCCAAAACTGGCGTTTTAATACGCTCCATTGTGCCTTCAACAGCAGGCGGTACTTTGCTCCCTGTAATCATTATCCTCGTTGCGATGATAAACAGGACAACAAACAGCCCGGATAAGATAATACCGAGGCGGAGATTTCGCTTTCTATACTCCGGTGCATTCATGTTTTTCAGGTCCTCATCAAATTTTATCGAAAGCCATCGTGATAAATACGATTGGCAGATAGAGCAACGAGGCGTATAATAGATAGCGCGCCGCCTGCATCGAACGTGTGCGCGCCAAATAAATCCCGATTGCGAGGAACGCGCCTCCCGCCAGCAGTGCTGTGAAGAAATAGACGCTACCGGCGATGTTGTACCATGTCGGTAACAAGCCTATACCGAAGAGTGCGACACAATTAACCACAATTTGACGACATGTGCTTGCGCCATCTGGATGTATAACCGGCAACAATCGGAATCCGGCTTTTGCGTAGTCTTCGCGATAGATATAGGCGATTGCAAGCGAATGTGGCAGCTGCCACAAGAAGAGTATCGCAAATAACACCCAGGCTTCACCTGTTAAGGTGCCGCGCGCTGCGACCCATCCGACAACGGGTGGGAGCGCGCCCGGTACAGCACCGATCAATGTACACAGAGAAGTCTTTCGCTTCAGTGGTGTATAGAGAAATAGATAACTGACGACTATCAGCGAAATGACGAACCCACTTAAGATATTGACGATGAACGTCAGGTAAAGCATACCGCTGCCAGTGAGAAGAGCACCGACGACAAGTGCCTCCAATGGACGCATTCTTCCGCCTGGGAGCGGTCTGTCTTGTGTCCGTTTCATCTTTGCATCTGCATCGCGTTCAAGGTATTGATTAAGTCCTAATACGCCTGCTGCGGTCAGCCCTGCCCCGATCATGGTATGCAAACAGAACATCCAATCCACTGTCTGTTGTGCGCCGAGATAGAAACCTGCTGCGGTCGTGATGAGGATCATCAGAACCAGTCTCGGTTTGACGAGCTCGACATAGTCAGCGGCACGCCGTACGACGACTGTGTGCTTCGACGGTGGACTTGCTGTCCCTGTTTTGTCTGGTAACGTTACCGTTGTTGAACGCATTTTTTAAACTATTAACTTTGGTCACCGTTCCACAATGTAAAGCTAAGACAAATTGTTCGCTGATCGCTCACAATTTCGTTTCACGGTGGTTTCCGATTCAGTCAACCGGATCTGGATTATGAAGATGTCTGACAGATTCTGTATTGTTCACGAACTAGTATGAAGTTGGTTTCAAATCGCGAACCAGTACAGGTCTATGTGCATCAGTGAACCGATAGATTTTTAGGGTCAACACAAAACTGCTGACCAACATGAGTGCGCCGACTGCAACGTGTGCAGTGGTAATTGTGACTGTGAGTGCTTCCGCGAATGTTTGACCGAATGCAGTTAGTTTCGCGAAAAACGCTCCGGTGCCCAGCATTAGTTGAACAGCAAGCAGTCCGAGCAGTAGTAACGGCATCGGTTGCCCAATCCTCTCTGTTTCACCGTTCGTTGTTAAGATACGTCGTACGAGCAAAAAGACATGCAGCGCGACCAAGAAAGCGAAAAGTAGATGTGCGTCGAGCCTGCTCCCTGTATGCCGCAGAACTGCACCAAAGATAAGCTGCACGTAAATGAAGCATGTCGTCATCAGGCTTAGCCGTCTTAGTGAGGACGAGGGGACCTCGCCTTTACGTGCCGCGGTCTCAGTTTTATCGTTCCACCAATCCCGAGAAGCGAACCATGCGATGCCACAGAGCAGTGCGAAAAATGCTTGTGCGAGACAGGCATGCACTATGGCGAAGTTGCGGTTAATTTGCGTAACCCGGAGTCCACCGAGTACGCCTTGTACAATGACAGCGACCAAGGCAGCGAGTCCGAGCCATTTTAGCCATTTGCGGGAATCTCTTGCCAATATCAAGACGAAGAGCGCGATCGTTAACATTCCGACGAGGGATCCCATGAGTCGATGGCTATGTTCATATAGGATCCCGCCGACCATCTCTGATAGGGGGTAGAGAAACATATTGTACCCGAAGGTTGTTGGCCAATCAGGGACCGCCAATCCGGAATCCGTGCTTGTTACAATTCCGCCGATGACAATCAACAAGAACGTCGCGCCTGCGGTGAGGCGTGCCGTTCTGTGTAGCCATGGACTATAACTTGCGTGTTGCTGCATGCCAAATTTCCCAAAAAAGCAAAAGTATGAAAGACCTTGGTTGGAAGTTTGGAAGGTTGGGGTTACCATCCTTCCGTTCTTCCGTTCCAATTTTTTGTTTTAGTCGCCGCTTGTTGCGGGTGCGTGTTCAGGCTGTGCCTGCGGAATCCAATCAGATTCTTCGCCCGGTACACTATATTCATAGGGACCGCGGTAGACAGTTGGAATTTGACCGAAGTTTCCGTGCGGTACGGGTGTCGGTGCTTCCCATTCCAAGGTGGTTACGTGCCACGGATTCTGTTCAGCGACTTTGCCTTTGTATATGCTCCAGAAGAAGTTGAAGACGAGTATCAATTGTGCGAAACCGAGTGTGAACGCGCTCATCGTGATAAAGATATTCATGCCTTCAAATCCTTGGAGGAACTCATACTGCTGTGGGTTAGAGATTCGTCGCATGTGTCCACCGACACCGAGGATATGCATCGGGAAGAATGTGCAGTTGAATGCGATGAAAGTCAACCAAAAATGGATTTTGGAGAGTGCATCGTTCATATAGCGTCCATACATTTTCGGGAACCAGAAGATGATGCCGCCGAAAATAGCGAACAGACTTCCACCGAACACAACGTAGTGAATATGCGCCACAATGTAGTAGGTATCGTGGACGTAAATATCGACAGGCGTGTTTGCCATGTAGATACCGCTGAGTCCACCAATCACAAACATCGAAACGAAAGCGATGCCGTGAAGCATCGGCGTTGTGAATCGGATAGACCCTCGGAACATGGTTCCGAGCCAGTTAAAGGTCTTAATCGCTGAAGGCACTGCGATGAGCATAGTTGTCGTCATGAATATCGAACCTAAGCCGGGACGCATACCGCTCTGGAACATGTGGTGTCCCCAGACGATCCATCCCAAAAATGCGATAGCGATCATTGCGTAGACCATGGAGCGATAACCGAAGATGGGTTTGCGTGAAAAGACAGCGATCAATTCGGAAGCGATCCCCATACCGGGCAAGATAAGGATGTAGACTTCTGGGTGTCCGAAGAACCAGAACAGGTGTTGCCAGAGCAATGGATCGCCGCCGCCTTCGGGTGTTGCGGTGAAGAACGTTGTTCCGGCAAGCCTATCAAAGACGAGAAGTACAATTGCAGACGACAGTACGGGGAAAGCGAGTAGCAAAAGGATTGCGACGATGAAAAGCGACCAGATGACCAATGGCATTCGGAAGAACGTCATTCCGGGTGCCCGCATATTAATGATCGTCGTGATGTAGTTAATAGACCCAACAAGGGAAGATAACCCTTGAACAAAGAGGCTAAGTCCCCAGAGGATTTGTCCCCATTCCACGCCTGTCCACTGTGCATCTGAAGAAAGCGGTGTATAGCCTGTCCATCCGGCTGCTGCGTGTCCGCCTGGTACAAAGAACCCGGTCATCATGATAATTGCTGCGAGAACGGCAAACCAAAAAGAGAGCATGTTGAGGATCGGAAACGCCATATCGCGTGTTCCAATCATCAAAGGGATTAGGAAATTCCCGAAAGCACCGACCAGGAGGGGTACGACGACGAAGAACACCATAACGGTGGCATGCATCGTAAAGAGCATGTTGTAAAATGCGGGTTCAACGACTCCGTTAGGCATATTTACTTCGAGCCATTCTTCTTTCTCGGATTCGTAGATGCGTTCCCACATCCTATCTGCGCCGGTGACGACTTCGCCTTCTTCCATGTATTGTTGCGATGCGCCGATGACGGGTAAGGGTTTTTCAGGATATGCGAGTTGCCATCTAAAGAGCAGCGCAAGCCCGCCACCGAGGAAAAACATGAGCAGGCCATAAATAAGGAACTGCTTACCGATCATCTTGTGGTCGAGCGAAAAGATATATTTACTTATAAAACTTTCTTCGTGATGCTGTTCTGTATGTTCGTTATCGTGCATCTTTATTGTCCTCCTTCAGCCTGCTGGGGCCATCTTTCTTGCACCCAAGCATCGTAATCGGCTTGTGCATGCACATTAAGGTAGCCGAGCATCCCAGAGTGTCCGAACCCACAGAGTTCAGCACACGGAATTTCATAGCGTCCTGCCTTTGTCGCCTCAAACCAGACATTGATAAATCTGTTGGGCAATGCGTCTTGCTTAAGTCTCAATTGCGGGACAAAGAAACTGTGAATGACATCGATGGAGGTTAACCGGATATGCACGACCGCGTTGATAGGTACATGCAGTTCGTTTTCCAATGTCAGGTCATCGTCTGTCTCGAATTCGTTATCGGGTCCAGGGTATGTCATATCCCAGTTGAACTGCTTTCCACTGACTTGGACGACAACATCTGGTTTCTCAGGGAAGCTGTTCGGTGATTTAATCTTATTCCACTGTGGGTAGCTGAACATAGCCAGTACAAAGACAATCACCGTCGTCGCTGCTGTCCAGACAATCTCTAAGGTTGTGCTTCCTTCAATGTAGGTCGCCCTCTTCCCTTCCTGATGGCGATATTTAATCAGGAACACAATCAGGGTTGCCATCACCAGGATTAGCACAATGAGTGTAATATAATAAATTGCGTGAAAGAGGTTATCAACGCCTTGCCCGTACGTTGATATGTTCTCAGGTAGCCATCGAAGCATCAAATCCTCCTTTTAAGGGTTATCGGTTGTCAGTTATCAGTTGTCGGTTAAGAGATTTTGATGCAACAATTCACGACTTTTTGGCGTACGCCACACTGGGGAGATTGTTGCCAACTGATCGCTATAAATTTAACCGATAACTATTTAGTTCGCTTGTGCAGACGCGGTAAGTGTCGCGCCTACATAAGTCAAAACACAAAACAGGCCGGTAATCAGCATAGAAAGTGCCCAAGGTGCACCTTCACCAAATGCTTTTGTGGTAGTGTCAAGGTAGAGGCTATGTCGAAAAGCTGCGAGCCCATACGTTAACGGATTGAACTTCATTACCCATGCTAACCAACCGGGTACACCTGTACTCGGGAAAAACGCGCCCGAAAGTAGCCAAATCGGAATAAGCAAGAGATTCATAATCGCGTGAAACCCTTGTGTAGACTCCATCCGCCATGCGATTAGGAGTCCAAGGTTTGTCAGTCCGAACGCCAGAAGTGTCATAACACCGATCGAAAGTAAGAGTGATGTCGCGCCAAACCGAATGCCTACCATGGGGCTCAGGAGCAGCAGGAGCAGCCCTTGTAAAAGTGCGAGCGTTGTTCCGCCCAACGCCTGTGCGAGGACGATCTGCCACCGGGGTACAGGTGCGACGAGTATACTCTGCAGAAATCCTTCGCGTCGATCATTCACGACAGAAATTGTAGCGAAAATGGACGTAAAAAGCAAGACTAAAACGACGATGCCGGGATAAAAGTATGCGATATACCCGGTTTCGTCCGAGGTACCAGCGGGTTGAAACGAGGCGCTTAGTCCAGTGCCAATGAGGATCCAAAATATCAGAGGTTGTGCGATAGCACTGAAGAGCCGGCTCCGTTGCCGATAGAACCTGATGATTTCGCGCCACCATATCGTTGTAATCGGTAGCAAATTTTTAATTTTTCCTTGCGGTTCGTTGAGGTAAATTAAGCATACACCCACCTCGCCGTATATCCGCCCTCCACTACGTTACGGGCTCACAATTTGGGATACTTGCTTCATCTTCCTTGCGGTTCGTTGCGGTAAGTTAAGCACACACTCACCTCGCCGTACATCCGCCCTCCACTACGTTACGGGCTTACAGTTTCGGGTACTTTTAATTTTCCTTTCCCTCCACGAACGGGTTTCCTGTTAATTTCATGAATACATCTGCGAGTGTCGGTTTCCCTAAGCGTACGGACTGGATTTCATCAGGAAATGCGGCGACCACGTCTCGAACAAACTCATGTCCGCCTTCATGTTCAAGGCGCAATCCTTCGCCTGTTAGTACCGTTGAAACGCCGAACTGCTCAGTAATAGTAGTGCCGAGGGTATCACTGTCGGTACATTCTATAAGGATCACATCACCGCCGACTTCTGCTTTGAGTTTGTCAGGTTCTCCGAGTGCGACTAACCTACCGGTATCGAAGATGCCGACCCGATCACACGTTTCGGCATCTTCTGAGAGGTGTGTTGTCATAAGTACAAGAATATCTTCTGTCTGTGCAAGCACACCAAGATAGTCATTGAGTTGCTGGCGTGCAGTTATATCCAATCCGCTCGTAGGTTCGTCAAGCAAAAGGACACGCGGGGCGTGCAACAGTGCCTTTGCGATTTCAACGCGTCTTTTTAAACCTCCAGATAGGATTTCAACGCGTTCTTTGGCTCTATCGGCAACGCCAAAACATTCAAGGAGTTCCGAAATTCGGTGATGCAGAACTTTACCAGAGAGTCCATAAAGATGACCGTGATGGCGCAAGTTCTCAACGACGGTAAGTTTACCATCTAATCCTGGGTGCTGAAAAACGACCCCTAAAAAATCCCGAATTATTTTTTCTTCAGTGGCTAAGTTATATCCGAGGATATGAACAGTGCCCGAAGTTATCCGTATCAGCGTCGATAAGATTTTAAAAAGGGTTGTTTTCCCGCTTCCGTTTGGTCCGAGGAGTCCGAAAATCTCACCACATGAGACGCTAAAACTGACGTTGTCAAGTGCGCGTCGTTCTGGATAGGCATGGGAAAGATTTTCTACTTCAAGCCTGTTTTCCACTTTTAAAGATGGCGCGGTTACGAACCGCGCCTACAAAGCGTTTGAAGATTCTGGTGCCTATCTTATTTGAGTTTGAGTGTAAAATCTTGTGCAACCGTGCTGCCAGCCTCTACGGTAACCGTAGCAGGTGCTTCGCTGTTTGTGCCACACGCTTCATGCCAATAGCCGAGTTTATATTCGCCTGCGGGGACATCTTCAAGTGTGAATTCACCTTTTTCGTTGGTCACGGCGAAATAAGGGTGCGGTACATAAGCGATCCAAGCGGACATCCAGCCGTGAATATCACATTTTACGGCTACCGGTCCCTCTGCTTTCTTTACCCCGGCAAGTGGCATTCTCCTACGGTTCTTCGTCTGCTGCTTGTTAACCGGCGTGTTGATGTTACTGAAGATGTGAACGTTGTGATTAACTCTATCGTTATTGAGCATCGTTAATCGGGTCTCGAGCGGAACAATTTGGACATGCGGTGTGAACTTGCAACCTTTTTGGTCCATTTCTAATTTCGCCTCTTTGTCGAAATCCTTACCTCCAGTAATGTCAATAAGATAGACGATTGTATTTTTTAGCGCGTTGTCTTCACCAACGACGACGGATTCATCATATTTTTCGGTAGCACCACAAACCTTAGGATCTTTAGTGATTTCAAGTACTTTCATCTCAGGTTTGTCGCCTTCAAACTTTACGACACCACTAATCGTGCCGCCGTTGTTTACTGCCATCGGTTTATAGTTTTCAGGAAATACTAACATCTCCATTTCGCCTGCATCGGGGTCAGCAGCGAAGGTAGTACCAATGATGCCGACGTAGCAGCACGCGAGAAGGAGGGTGAAACTTGCCAACAAATAGGTTTTCATTTTTTTTTTCCTTTTTAATAGTTATCAGTTATCGGTTGTCAGTTTCCAGTTAATCAACCTTTTGATTTGTCTCAGGTATCTCTTAAACTGGTTGCTGATAACTGAAGATAGTAGATTTTGTAATTAACCCAAGTTGCTACTAACAGGGGTTTACATATTTTTAGACATCTTCTGTATTTCTGCGTTGTACGAACGCTCGTAGGCCGAAGAGCAAACCGACAGAGAGGATCGCGATGATCGGCGGATAAACGAACCGTCTCGAAGACGGGACAGGTTCAAGGGTAAAAGTATACCAGCTTGTCATCGTCCGTTTTGTGTCAACATCGCCGTTGGAACCATCCCAAGCAGAGAAAGCGATTGGGACAAAGACACCCGGTTCAAGTTGCAAGTCTTTCTTGTCCTCTGTTTTCAAGGCACGTTTTACCCACAATTTGTATTGTCCATCTATGTAGGTGCTCTGTACTTGAAGTTCGCCTTGTGCTTCCTGCGCTTCGGCATTGTTGATACCCTTAGCGGTGAGTTCAGTCACTTGTTCAGGTGTAGAGGCTTTCCAGTGCCAGAGATAGACCGGAAGTCTACCGCCCCCTAAGAAATAGGGTTTCGGAGCCGTCGGTCCTTGTGGTACCTTAACAGGAAATTGAACTGCCAATGCATCCTCAAGTGGTTTCCCTGTTGCTTCATCGATTTCGTCGCCGGTTGTATGTGTCCGGTCATCCCAGACAAAGAGGAAAGCGACCTCTGTATCACTGTAAAATGATTTGACGTGTACGCCGTCAATTGTTGGGTTAAACTGGCGAGGCTCAATGACGACCTGTCCGACGAGCGGGAAGTATCCGGCTTCAAATGTTTCCCACACAGCATCATCAATAGCGGGTAATGTGCCTTGAACGTATTGCGAACGCAGTACGTTATTGCCGATAGCCGGTTCAGGACGCTTTTCAGGCATAAGCGATTTCACGTAGTTCGCGAGATGCCAACTCTTTTCATAGACGACCTTCATAGCGTCGTTATAAGTCTGCATTTCAGCTGCGCTCATCTCAGCGCCTTCCTTGATGCTAAGAGCGATGTCAACAGCGGTGTCCATTTTCTCGTAAAATTTTCCGGATTCTTCTTCTTCCGCCTCTGTCATCTCGTCTCTGTTTTCTAATTCGATGAGACGTTTAGATTCCTCAGCAGTTAGCCCAAAATTCAGGAAGCTATCGCCTTCAAACGCCGGCATCGGTGAACCTGCGATGCCCCCGATAAATCGTTTGAAGATGTCTTCAGTGTCTGCGCCCCCGCGGTAGTTCCAACCTTGCGTAAGATTTGCGGGCCAGGTTTGGAATCCCCAGCTATCCGTCAGCGTTGGTGCGGAGGTGCCATCGCCGCGTCCGACATTTCCGTGGCATTCAACACACCCGAGTTCAACATAAAGCTCTTTTCCGATTTCGACACTCTGTTCAGCGTAAGATATCTTTCCTTCTAAAGTAATTTGTTTTGGCGGGTTTTCATTTTCTTTGAACCCTTCATAGAAGGTTTTGATATAAGCAACCACTTGCCATCGCTCCTCGGTACTCAAAGCTGTTTCCCATTCGGGCATAGATGAACCGGGCATTCCGACGGTAATAATGTCGAATAGGTCTTGATCGGTTGGCAGTTGTCCCGCTTCCGTAGACCGGATTTTATATAAACCACGTGTGAAATCCCTCGGTTTTGGGAGGAGGTTCTCAGCGGCGGAGCCGTCGCCTCTACCTTCAATACCGTGGCAGTGTGCACAGGAATTTTCATACACCTCTTTCCCTCTTTCGGAAGCCTCTGGTGCGTTTTGTGCGTACGTAAGACTGAACACAGCAAGCGTTCCAAATAAGATGAGTAGGAAAGCGATTGTTCTGATTTTCATTTAGTGTGCCTCCCCAAAGGTTCGGAACTGATAACCGGTGTACTCAGACAGAAACAGGATAACGTCCCAAATTTCGTCTTTTGTCAAGTGATCTTCCCAGATAGGCATCGCTGAATCCCAGGGTGTGCCGGCTGCTGGTAATCCTGGACCGCCTTTGGCAATCCGCCAAAAAAAGAACGATTCTTGGAAGTTGGGAATAATGCCTGGGTCTTGGAAATTAGCTGGTAGCGGTTGAAGATATGGTGCAAAATGCCCCTGTCCGTCTAAATGGTCGCCGTGGCAATAAAAGCAGTTCTGATGATAGACGCGTTTCCCGTTCTCAACATGTGCTTTGAACGCTTCGGGGTCATCTTTTTCATAATGCCTGAAAGGGTTAACGACATCTTGCATCGTGCCGATGACCTCATCTTTGTAAGTCAATTCAAGCGGCGGTGATGGGTGTGCGTCGCGCGGGCTTCCCGGTGGATTTGCGCGTTGTGCAATAATTGCGTAAGTATAACCGAGTAGAAAAAGCGGGATTAACACCACAAGAACTCGGCGGTGGGTCCGTCGTCTGTCGTCCACGAGTGTTTCGTGAATGGGCCGTAAAAATTCGCGGAACTGTGAATCCTCAACGGAGATATGTACCAAGATAGCGATTACAATTAACCCCATGTACATCGCAATGACGCTATTGGGTATCGGTACTGAGATGATGCCGCCAACGACAAATTCCAGAAAGACCCAAGACCCGATCAAAATTATGAGACATATTGTGAAAAGCGACAACTTTTTCATATTTTTAATTATTAAGTTTCTACTCTGCCTTCCACTTCGTTTCAGGCAGGTTTTTGGTTAATTCAAAACTGGATTTGAGACTTTTCAAGCAATTATAGTAAAATCCGATGTCGTCTGTTATTCCGCGGGAGTTTCCTCCGCTGCACTTTCGGGAGCTGCTTCCGCTGTTGCACCGGTGAGTGTACTTAAGAAAGAGAGTAGATGGGTCATATCTGCGACCGTTAAGATAAGTGGGAAGTTTTCAGGCATCGGTGATGTGACAAGGAGTTTCTTTCCACGTGCCCGGGTCATGGTAGCTTCGTCAAGATCGAAGGTATCAAACACCTCTTCACTTCCGTCCACGATTAAAACGATTTCGTCGTCGTCCATCGTTCCTGAGACATAATCCCCCACAATTTCGTCGCCATCGAACGTGATAACGGTCATCTGACTCTTTACATCTGATTTAGAAAAACTTTTATTTTCGTCGCCGACCTTGAGCGTCACGGTTTCATCGGTTTCTGAAACGAGTTCTCCTGTTACGGGTGCCTCGGCATCGGTAGGCGTTAGTGTCAGTGTAAAATAACCTCTCGCCTGTAGGTTTGTGAGTTCTTCAATCGGTTCGTCATCGATTTCAGTGAGTAAAATCGTATGTTCTTCTTCGGTTCCGTCAGCAGTTTTGGTGCGGACAACAATTTTTTCGGTGTCTTGCGAGACGAGTGTTCCTTGGAATGTCGCTCCTTTTGCGCGAACGGTAACGGCACCATACCCGCTAACGATCTGTGCCGCGGGTAACAGGATCGATTCTTCAAGGTAACGCATGTCGTTAAAGGCTGCGATTTCGGAGAGGTCTGGCGCGGTAACAACTTCAAAATCTTCTTCACTCACCTCACCCGCTGCTGGACTCTCTATACCTGTCACGGCGTGGCATGAGATACATGCGGCATCGACAAAAACCTTTTTGCCGAGTTCTGGGTCACCCATAAGCAGAGGTGGCAGTGCTTCAGCAGTCGTCCCTACGTCCGCTCTATCTATAGGTTCATCAAAGGGTGTGGGGTCAATTTCGCCACCTTGACTCTGAAGATAAGCGATGACGGCTTCAATCTCCAATTTTGAAAGATTAATAGGTGCCTTCCACACCTCTGGCATAATCTTGCCGTAGCCGGGAACGAGGAAGTTCGCCGGTTGATACATAGACTCAATCAAATACGCTTTGGCATCCATACCGGGTACACGGGTTGCGGCGTTAGTGCCGATGTCTGTCAAGTCGGGACATCTCCCTGGCGGTGCGGAGGTATCAACGGTATGACACGCGGCACACTGTCCTTTTCCATTAAAGACCAATGCACCCTGTTCAGCAACAGCGTCTGGGTCGCTCCAATCAAGTTCGGTTAAATTCACTGCCGTGGAACTTTCTGGTACCAGTCCGGCGACAAAGGCGTAAAACCATATCACGGCAAGCGAGAAAGTCAGTAATTTAACAACGTTGGACCACAATATAATGTTTACGATGACCGAGATTAGGAACCATGCCGACCAAGGTAACAGATTCTCCGAGGCGATCGGGAATGCAGAAGCACCAGCAATATAGGCGATGAAACTCACCACCATGAGGATTAGACTTGCAATTTTTATAAGCGTATTTCTCGACATTTTTTCAACTATGGGCCTCCGGGCACCGTTCCACTTCGTTTCACGGTGGTTTTCGGTTAACTCCAACTGTCTCTCGATTATGAAAGGTTGCTAACAATCTTAAAGCCAGTAATAGACGTAAAAGGGAAACCGAAAGTCAATTCTATTGCTAAAATGGACGAATTAATCATTCTCATTTAATCATCCGCTTGCGCGGCAACTTCTGCTTCCGCAGCGGTCTTCTCTTGTTTTTTCTTTTCACCCCACAAGCCGAGCCAGAAGATAAATCCGACGAGGGCAAAGAATGCCACCATAATAATGGCTACCATGTTCACCGCTTCACTGAGCAGTGGTGTGAATGCATCAACGGAGGTATCCTGCATGACCCCGAAGATGTGCCACGCCTCCCTGAGCCCTGAACGTGCGTATCCCATGAGTCCCATAAGCGATGTAAACGTAATCGCGATGAGGATCAAAACGTATTGCGATCGGTCTGTCATCTCGCCCCAGTTGATGGCCCCGGATGTCGTGGCTTTTCGGTACATAATGATGTCAACAACGGTAACGACAGCCATAACTGCAAGTGCTATAAGGACTTGATACGGGGTTAGAACATTGACGCGCAAGTCCGTTGGAACGCTAAACCCGACGATACCGATTACCACAATTGCGACAGTTGCGAAAAAGAAGATTGAGGAAATCGCTATGTTTCCAACCTTTCCCCAACTGACTGTAGGTGTTTTTCCTGAACGCCGATAGAACAGAAAACTCAAGAAAGTGGTAAGTATAATGATGTTAACGACCGTATTTTTTGCGGTCATGAGTCCAAACAGTCCGAGGTGTGGGTGGTTCGCGCCGCCCATTGCGCTCAGTTCACTGGCACTTGAGATTTTAGAGAGGGTTCGGGGTGTCATCCAGACAGCGACACAGAGGATGATAATCGTAATCATATAGGGCCGGTAGCGTGCATATATCTCCGCGCCCTGAATGCGTCCCATACCGGACCAGAGATAGTAGTTCGCGCCGATGAAGAGTACCCCAATCATGACTGCTTGAATAATAAATAGCCAAGAGAAAAGGCTGCCCATCATGTTGATGCCCATCGTGTTATTGAACATGTAGATTTCTCTACCGAGCCAATACCCGAGGAACGGCAGTGGAATAAGTCCGCAGAGTGCGATGAAGTTTCCGGTATACCCCATCCAATCGTAGTGCGCTTTGTCTTCTTTCGTCTTCGCGACGAGGAATCGGAATGCGGCGTAAGCTGCGACAATGGACCCCCCGAAGGCGATATTTCCGACGAGTCGATGTATATTAATCGGCATCCATGTAAAGTTGTTGACAGCGTCCCAAACGGTTCCCATGAATTCGCCTGTTGTCTCGTTGTGGAGCGGTATCGTTGAATGGTCTGTAACCCCTTCCATAACGGTTTCGGGTGTGAGTGATGGATCCGCAGCCAATTGCTCTTCCATCCAAGATTTCTTACGCATCTCAGACAGAACGCCGTGCTGTGTTGCTGGACTTGTCTGGTAGCTCAACCAGGAATTAGAGACGAACATAATAGCGGTGCCCCACACGTTTAGTAAAACGCCGAGGAAGAGGTGCCACCCTTTATGCCTTCCTTGCATCTTATCCCATCCGTAGGAATAGAGGTAGAGCGTAAAGGTTTCGCCGAAAAATAGGACGACATAAAAGATCATCGTTGGTCCGAATATGCCGCTGAGTTTACTCATCACTTTCGGATAGCACCAGATGAGGATAAAGACGAGGACTCCCCCGAGCAAGGCGGTTGTCGAAAACGCGCCCATACAGAGTTTAATAAACTCCTGTGCCATCCGATCATATCGGATGTCCTTGGTTCTCCATCCAATAAATTCGATGATAACGGCAAACATAGGGACACCGAGAATAAAGGATCCGAATAAGAGGTGGAGTTGTGCGGCGATCCACGCTGCGTTTCGGCTGCCGATTTTCGGGAACTCTCGGTACTCTGCCTCCGTCATGTCCTGTGCGAACGCTGGTGCGATAGCCAATACGGCATAAATGGCGAGCAAACAACCAAGTATGAGATAGCGTCTCTTTTTAGATATTTTCATGGCTTTCGGCTGTCAGCCATCGGCTGTCAGCGGGATCCCTTTCAGTTTTCTGAGCCTATCAAATCAAACAGACTGTCAACCATCAATTTTTGGTGGTCAGCAAAGGAGATTTCTTGCTGACCACCGAAGCCTGGCTGTTGCCTGTTATTTTTCTGCTTTTTTCTTAAAATCAGCACTCGTAAAGTTGACGTTGACATCACCATCGGCGGTAACTTCAACGGTTTTATTTGCTGAGCCGAGTTCTTCATGCCATGCGATGACGCGTACTCTACCGGCAGGTACATTTTCGATTGTGTATTTCCCTGTATCTTCAGATTTTTCGTAGGCATCCGAACCGAGCCACTTTCCTTCAGCGTCTTTATAGCCGGTGACTGCAAAGAAGTTGTTAGGAACAGCAACGATGTAGCCGGTCATCCATGCATGAATATCACATGTGAATTTAATTTCTTCAGCTTTTGCGATTGTGTGCGGGATAACGACTCCGGGCTTGGGAATCTGAATGTTGGGTGCCTCATTCTTCTGTGCGTGAGAATGGACGTTGTGTGCTACTGGATCGCTGGAAGTAAGGTCTACGGTGGCGCCGACAGGGACTGCCAAGACGTGCGGAGAGTAAGCGCATCCGACTTGGTCCATAACCGGGTTCTTCTCTGGTAATGTTACTTCTGCCCGGCGGACGCGTGCGTAAATAACCACATTCTTGATGCCTTTGCCTTTTGAAACAACGAGCGCTTCGGATTTTGTGCCGTTTACAGCGTCAACGCAATGCTGGTCTTTGGTAGCCGTTAGTGTTGGACGTTCTGGGGCATCGCCTTCATACATGACGGTGCCGGTAATATTGCCAGCGAAGGCAACACTTGCGAGCATCCCAAAAACGAGCAAAGCCATTAGGGTTTTCATGATTATTTTCTCCTTTTCTGGTTTAGATTTATCTGTAATATATTAACATTACAGGAATAGTAAGTGCCAATAAAAAGACCGAAAATCCAAGGAAATTCAGTTTTGAGTTATCAACAGTTCGTGAGCGTCGCGATTGGAAGGGCGTATCTATAACGGAGCCTCGATATTTCTGTCTAAAATTCGCTTTTTAACGACCATTTCTTTCGCACTACGGATGGAACATCTCTTTAATATAGTCGAGAATCTCACGTTGCTCTTCATTACTGAGATAGTAGTGAAAAGCTGGCATATCATCCTTTCCATCGCTAATGCTATCCAGCAATTGTTCGTCGTCGTGCATCTCCCAGAGATTTTTGTCTGTTAGATCCGCTGGGTCCAATTTTTTGAATCGGCCGATCCGTCCGTTCCCTTGTCCATCGTTTCCGTGGCACCCGGCACAGTAGCGGGCGTACTTGTATTCGATTTGGGTTGCATATTTTGTACTCGGATCGACTTGTCTACCTAACCAGATCAAACCGTTGAGCCACACAATAATCATGACGATGACAACAGCAAGGTGTCTCATATTTTTAAACTTTCCTTGCGGTTCGGTCAGGTGCTACGTAGTTTTCGTGTTTATCTCCGTAGATCCGCTTTCCACTTCGTTCCAAGCTACACCATCATCGCAAAACGCAGGGGGACGATTTTTTTAAATTTTCCTTGCGGTTCGTTTTTTTAAATTTTCCTTGCGGTTCGGTCAGGTGCTACGTGGTTTCGCGTTCATCTCCGTAGATCCGCTTTCCACTTCGTTCCAAGCTACGGCACCGCGAAACGCAGGGGGACGTATAGTTCAACGGCCCAATGAGATGAGATAATCTCGGACGAGTTGAATCTGTTTTTCAGCGTCATTTCCGGCATATCCATCGACTGCCATATATTGTCCACCGACGAGTGGCCAGGCTTGTGGCATCGCCGTTCCGGGTTGGAACGATTGCGGATCTTTCATCCAATCAATGAGCCAATCGGGTTTGAGTCGTCCCTTCGCTAAGGAGAGATCCGGGCGTCCTGCCTTGTCGCTGCCTTCAGGAATAACTTCGCCCTGTGAAGGGTGACAAGAGATACACTGTAGCTCATCGAATATCTGTTTGCCAACGCGCAGTTCAGCAGTCGTTGGTGTCGGCGTTTCGAGCGTTTCATACGGGAACGGTTCATCGTCGAGTGCAGAAAAGTATTTAACAAGCGTGGTCGCTTCGTCGTCAGACAGACCGAATGTCGGCATCCGGACTTTGAGTCCATAGCGAATGTCAGAGGGTTCTTTAAGGAATTCAAACAGCCAGTCTGGGTAGACTCTTGCGCCTTGTGATTTTAGAGGTGGCGGTGCGAATTGCTTGGCAACCGTCTCACCGAGTCCTTCATGTGCGATGATAACATCTCGATACTCGCCGCCTGCGCCTTCGATTTCGTGGCAGCCGCTGCAGTTATACTTTTTGACGAGTCGTCTACCGGCATCAATACGATTCAGTTTCTCAGATCGGTTATGTATATAACTGAGCGGATATTTTTCGGGTTGGAAACTCTTCAGGAGTACGGCGAGTGCCTTTGCCTCTTCGTCATTGACTTGGAAGACAGGCATCCGAGAGACAATGCGACGCGTTTGATACCGTCGCGGGTCGGTAACTTTACCGATTGTCCAACCTGTCCAACTGTGTTCAACGTCTACCGTATCACCATAGTCAAGTTCATCAGCGAGTTTCGCGCCGAATTCTCCGAGGTCTGCCCCGACTTTTGATTCGTTTTCAAAACCGGGAATCTCGTGGCAGCCGAAGCATCCGTAAGTTCTAACGAGCACCTCGCCTTCCTCGGCATCTACTTCACCGATGGATTCACCTGATGCGTTAGGCGTTGCTTTCTGTAAGCTCATCAGATAGGCGACGACGTTGTTAACTTCGCGGTTGCTTAACCGTAAACTGGGCATACTGGTATCGGGGTCGTAAGCCTTCGGATCGGTAATCCACTGATGCAGGTAATTCGGGGTGACCTTCGCCCCGACACTATCGAGTGCTGGTCCGAAATCGCTCCCTAAACCGTCAACAGCATGACATGTCAGACAACCGACGGTTTTAACGGTCTCTTCGCCTGCTTTAATGGCACTTTCAGATTGTGAATAATTAGCTGAGGATTCATCAAGGTTTGTATCGTTCATAGCTGCGAGGTACGCTGCAATAGATTTCACCTCATCGACGATCCGAACGACCGAACTATCTGGATACGGATATTCAGTTCCATCGTCTGTCTTAATCACGATACCGTTGGCGGTTTTTGTGACGACACCTGTTCGTGTTCCACCGTTTTTGAGATAGACGAGTTGACTCATACCATCGGCGGGGAAGAAGTTCGGCATTGTTGCATTTGGCAGATGTGCCTCCGGCTTCTTAATCCAACTCTCAAGCCAAGCGGTATCTTTCACCTTACTACCGACTTTCGCGAGTGAGGGACCGACTTTAGCAATATTATCAATAGCACTATAGCCTTCTACAGCATGGCAGCCATGGCAACCGAGGTCTTCAAAGAGTGCTAACCCTTTTGTGAGATTTGGGGCGTAGTCTACGGGTTGGTCGGTATCGGGGTGAACCCCGCGATCTAACATCATCACACCGTCGTGGCAACGCCGACAATTAGACTCCATATATCCTTTGGTTTCTTCGGAGGTTCTGCCTGTATGTTCATCTAATCCGAGTACAGGTTTGAGCCAGTATTCGGCATGCGTTAGTGCGTGGGCGGCTTTCGCTGTCAACGCCTGTCCTTGTCCGCCGTGGCAAGGTGTACATCCGAATCTATCCACGGGGTGTTTTGCGAGAAGGACATCTCGGTGCGGATGCGTCTGGAGGACGGAGCGATAATTGGTGTCATAAGAGATTTCAATTTCACCGAAGACATCAACGTCGCTGAAGGTCAGGTTGCCGTTTTCTTCGAGTGTATATTCGTCTGGTTCAGCATCAAACCCATCAATTACGAGGTTTTCACTACCGACCTTGACGCTTGCGTGTTTTAGGCGGTGTACGACTGGGTTTTCACCATCACCTTCGACCTCAAAAATCTCTTGCGCCGACTGCTCATATCCAGCCCTATCGGCAGAAAAGTGGCATGTCGCGCATCGGTCGGCGGTATAATCAAAATCCTCAAGATAATATTGTGTAATACTTCGCGTTTGCCGGAACGGGTTTTCCAATAGGCTGCCGAGGAAAGTTCGCTTGATACCACCGACTGAACTTAGTTTTTCTTGTAGACGTTCGACTTCATCGTATTTTGCTTTGTCGGCTTGTAGTGTTTGAAGGGATGCTTGTGCAGCATTGATGCCGTCACGGATTTCAGTGTCCGTAGCGTTATATTTCTGTGCGATGAGGTAAGTGCTGAGTGCGAGTTGTGGGTCGTTATTGGTTTGATAGAATTGCGCCAAGGCTTTGTTAGCATCAGCGAAAGCTGCCTCTGCTGCCAAGACAGCCTCAGTCAGTTCACCTTCAATGCTGGATTCAAGTTCAGCGAGTTTCTTTTGCCATTTGTCAACGGTCTCATTGTGTCTACCTTTTGCTTCGTGGAGGCTATGCTGATACTTATAGTTAATTGCGTCGGATTCGCTCTGCCGGAATTTTCGTTCCTGCATCGCTTCGTCCAATGTAACCTGAGTTTTCTTGACCTCTTCCGTCAATGTCCGCAACGCTTTTGCATCCGGTTTTTGAGGCGTGGTGAGTTCGGGCAAAGCCAACTTTGCCTTTTCCAGTTCCGCGTATGTCTTGTCATATTCATATTGATAAAACTGCTGCTGGATCTGTTTCCATGGACGTCGTGTGATCATTTCACTCCAGAACCCCCAGAGCGTTACGAGTCCTAACAGTCCTGACAAAATAAAGAACAAAGCAGAATACGATTTATTTTCAGCGGGAATCTCTTTTTTGTTCTGCACGAACTTTACTACCTCCATGTCAATTGATACGATATGATGTCATTGCCTACAAAACGCCCGTGTGTGGGTCTACCTGCTAAATGTTGAACCAAGGTGACACCCAGATGTATTTCACATTGAAAAATATTCGCAAGATCATTTTTATTGGCAGTGCGAGCATCGTCAAGAATAGAAACGAGACAACGATGTATCGAACGAGGCCGAGCTCCTGCAAGAAATCGCTGGTTTTGTGCTTCCATAAATAGACGATGGGTCCGAGCGCGAAATAACCGGCGACGACGACGAAGCCGAAGAAATTCGCAGTCGTTTCACTCCGAATACCGAACAGATAAGACAAATTCACATTTGTTAAAGGAACGACCAGATGCGGGTCCCAATACTCCCACGGTGCGAAGAAGTTCCACCCCGGTCCCCTGAGGAACGTCCCCACGATCATAAGCACGATCCACAAAACGATAAACCCGAAGGAGAACACAGCGAGCGCGAATGGTCGTTCTTTGATTGTATAATACCCCTTCCCTTTTGGGTTTGTGTCGATGTAAGGTATCGCGATCAAACCTGCGATAATCAAACCGGGGAGTACAACCCCAGCGATCCATGGATCGAAGTAGACGAGCATCTCTTGAAGTGCGAGGAAATACCATGGTGCTTTAGACGGGTTTGGCGTTTTTGTTGGGTCGCTCGGTTCTTCAAGTGGTGCGTCAATCATAATTGACCAGACACCTAACACGAGCATAACGATAATTGCGCAAACAAACTCGTTTCTGCAGAGATACGGCCAGACATAGACCTTATCGTTCAGATGTGCATCGGATGGCACACCGGTTTTATCTGTCTGTCGTGCCTGTCGGTATGACAGCCACATAAAATAGGGTATCAAAAAGAGAATAGCAACAATAGGGACATTATCGGGTTTCGTCACCAGTGCTATAAAATGCTCCATATTATTTCTGCTCCTTCAGAGATAGGGTTCCTTACCCGTTTTAATAGAAACCGCGTTCCGCTATAAAAGAGATTGGTTCCACAATCGGGTTTATAGCGGTCCGGAGATACCTCCATCTTTACGTACGCGCCAGAAATGCAGTGCCATCAATGCGCTCGCCAAAAGGGGTACTGCGACGCAGTGTAAGATGTAGAACCTCAAAAGCGTTGAGGGTCCGACGATTGTGCCTGCCAATAGTGCGAATCGGACATCGTTTGATTGTGTGATTTCGGTAGGTGCGAATGGGCCTTCGTGTCCCAAAACGGGGGTTGCCCGCGCCATGTTTGTGCCGACAGTCACAGCCCAAAAAGCCAATTGGTCCCATGGCAGTAGGTATCCGGTGAAGCTGAGGAAAAATGTAACGAGTAAGAGGATGACGCCGACTGCCCAGTTGAATTCTCGTGGCTTCTTATAGGACCCCGTGAGGAAGACCCTGAACATGTGTAACATGACCGAGATCACCATGCCGTGTGCTGCCCATCGGTGCATGTTGCGTAGGAGCATGCCGAATGGGATATCAAATTCGAGGTACTGTACATCGGCGAAAGCATATTCGGCTGTCGGGCGGTAATAGAACATCAGGAGCACACCAGTGACAGCAGTCACAAGGAACATAAGGAAAGTGATCCCCCCCATGCACCACGTAAATCTGAAGTTGAGTGCATGGCGAGAGATCCGGGGAGGATGGAGATGCAGCCAGACGTTTTGTAGGATTTGTAAGGTATAACGACGCCCTGTATTTTCATATCCGTGGCGAAAAATAGAACGCCAAATATCGGAATTGGTAATTTTCTCTTTGAGCCCTTTACGTTCTTCGTTCATATTTTTAATAGCAAGCCCCGACGTGCGTGTTGCGGTATAGTCGTTTTCGAGATATGTGGGATATCAGAAACGCCTTTTCTACCTGATCGGAGCCAGGTGCGAATGCTCTCCTTTCTTCAGACCTTCAAAAAGGAGCCTGGGTCAGTCCACTGCCCCTTCTCACCTAAAAACTTCACAGATTTATCAATCTCTATCTGACCATCTTCTGCCAAGGTAATTTTAACGCGTTCGAGCGGACGTGGTGCGGGGCCCTCGTAATTAATGCCTTCTCGGTCAAAACCGCTGCCGTGGCAGGGACATTTGAATTTGTTTTCTGAACCGAGCCAACGCGGTGTACATCCGAGATGCGTGCAGATAGTCAAGAGCGCGTAGAACTCACCATCCTGTTTTCGGACGATCCAAACGCCGTAAGGCTCTTTTTTGAATTTTTCGCTAACACTGCCCGGCGGGTATTCCGCTGGAAATCCGGCTTTAAAAATAGAAGACGGTTCAAACAGCACACGCGGATATAGATACCGAACCAACCCGGGTCCCAAGGTCAACCCCAGTGCTGCGGTGAAATTCCCCCAACCGAGAAATTTGAAAAATTTACGTCGAGATACCACTGCCACCCCCGATTTTCTAACCGACGTTCACGCGCCGATTTGATGCGATTTATTAATAAGGTAACTACCTACAAGTATAACCTATTTCCAAATAAATTGTTACCAAAATCTCTTCGCAGTTATGCAAGCCTGTGCTACATGGGCAAAAAACGCTTGTTACACCGAAATTGACCTTAAATTACAATAAGAGGCACAGGAGGTATCGAAAGCGATTTTGCGTCGTGTAGAGTAGGAACGCTGGATCGCTCCAACGCTCCCCTCTCCAAACCGTGCGTGCCATTTTCACGGCACACGGCTTTCCCTGTCAATAACAACAACTTTTTGTGATTGTTGTATTATAATTATACAATAATCGTTTAGAAAA
>JAJDXV010000172.1 GCA_022823085.1 Candidatus Poribacteria bacterium | reverse complement strand
TCCATCTTTGGTTTTTACAGGCACAAACATAAGTTTGTATTCTCCTTTTCAGGGTATATGTTGCCCCATCCAGATCACGTATCAGAGCGGGTATAGACTTGGGGAGCATCCATACCATTTTCGGGTGTGCCACCACCAGAGCCGCGATATTTTACTGTAGTCAACCGTTTAACTTGTGGGTCCCCGTGTGGCTACGGATGTTCACAAGCCCAAGTCTTTAGACTTGGGTAGTTGACCGTTTCAAACCTTCAATTGTTCCGCTCACCCAACTTGCACGCTAAAAATTGGCACGTATTTTACATTTTAAGTATACCTTAAACGAGCCGGGTTTGTCAATTTTTTTCAAAAATTTACTGTATCGGTATTACGGAAACCGATATATTAGAGAAGGTATAGAAGATATTCAGGAATCCGATGAAAATTGTGGGAATCACAAATACGCTTAACAATGCGAAGGTGCTGGTAGAGAAGGAGACGCTATGGGTTTCCTCGTCTGCATCTTCAAAATACATCACTTTGAAGATACGCGCGTAATAGTAGAGGGAGACCACGCTGTTTAGTAAGCCGACGAGTGCGAGCCAGTAATATCCCTGTTCGAGGACTGCGGTGAAGAGTAGCCATTTTCCAAAGAACCCGGCGAGCGGTGGAAGCCCGGTCAGGGATGCGAGGAAAACGACCATAGCGATGGCCACTAATGGTGCGCGTGAACCGAGTCCACGGTATCCGTCAATTGTTTCACTTCCCATTTCATTGGCAACGAGGACGACGACATAGAATGCGCCTAAGTTC
The DNA here is from genome assembly GCA_022823085.1 of Candidatus Poribacteria bacterium. Classification (GTDB taxonomy): domain Bacteria; phylum Poribacteria; class WGA-4E; order WGA-4E; family WGA-3G; genus WGA-3G. The sequence goes on along the minus strand of JAJDXV010000172.1, from coordinate 21,046 downwards.
ATGAAAAGGTAGACGAGGAGATAGAAGAGAATCGCACCGACACCTTCGGAGGTTAGTAAGACCCCACCCATGAGAAGGTAGCCGCCGTGTGCGATGCTTGAGTATGCTAAAAGGCGTTTCACGTTTTGTTGTGGGAGCGCTGCGAGATTCCCGACGGTCATCGTTAATGCGGAGACGATCGCTAACATGAAGGGCCAGTCAACGGATTGCATCAGTCCAGTAGAGCCGAAGCCGGTATAGAAGAATCTGATGAAGAGTGCAAATCCGGCAGATTTTGAGGCGACGGATAAAAAAGCGGTTATCGGGATAGGAGCCCCTTCGTAAACGTCAGGTGACCACATGTGAAAGGGGACGGAGGCTATTTTGTAGCCTACGCCTGCGAGTACAAAGGTGATCGCAATCAGCACGGTGAGCGATGATACCTCTCCTGAGGCGAGGAGTTCGGTGAGCCGTCCACCGATTTGTGTCAGATCACCGGTGCCTGCCATTCCGAAGAGGAGCGAGAGTCCGAAAAGCATTGTTCCAGATGCGACTGCGCCATAAGTGATGTATTTGAAGGCTGCTTCACTTGATCTTGGGCTATGGGTCAAGAACCCGGCGAGAATGTAGGATGTTAGGCTTACTGTCTCCAACGCGATAAATATCATCAACAGATTCGTTGAGGATGCCATGAGGAACATACCGAGGGTGATAGCTAAGAGAAGTGCGTAATATTCACCTTTCAACTTTGCGTCAAGTTCCTGAGAACCGAGTGAAAAGAGGATCGTGGCGGCGGTTGCGAGGAGGAGTAGGATCTTGAAAAAGGTGGAAAATTCATCGAGTCGGATCATTCCTTCAAAAAGAGAAACAGGGTTTCTGAATGAAAAGTGTATGAACAGAACGGCGGCGAGTGTACAGAGGCACCCGACGAGTGCGAGATGCGCGACGGCGACGCTCTCCCTGTTTTTCACAACGAGGTCAAGAATGATAACAGCAGCGGCAAAAATTACGATTAAGATTTCTGGGCTGAAGTGTAGGAGGCTATCAATATTACTTAAAGGTTGCATACTTTCCAGTAACCTCCTATATCGCCTGCAGGACGCTTACGAGATTGGTCACCGATTCTCTGAACATATCAATAGCGAGGTTGGGCCAGACCCCGAGGAGAATGGTTAAGATTGCGAGTGGTACCAGGGTCAGGATTTCACGTCCGTTGATCTCTGGGAGGTCCTCATATTTCGGGTTGAGGTTTCCTAAGAAGACCCTTTGTAGTGTCCAGAGGAAGTATGCGGCACCGACGACGATCCCTATCGTGGATAGGATGGTTAGCCACTTGAATTCGCCGTATGCACCGAGTAAGGAGAGTGCTTCTCCGACGAATCCGCTCAAACCGGGTAACCCTAAAGAAGCCATGAACGCGAGCGTCGTAATACCGGTATAGACAGGCATTTTGGTACCGAGTCCGCCGAACCCGTTGATCTCACGGTGGTGTGCTCTGTCATAGAGGACCCCGACGAGTAGGAAGAGCATTGCGCTGATGACACCGTGGTTGAACATCTGTAGGATTGCGCCTGTGATGCCGGGGTCGTTTCGCGCAGCGAGTCCGAGGATGACGAACCCCATGTGTCCGATACTGGAGTAGGCGACCAATTTCTTAAAGTCGGTTTGTGCGAGTGCACAGAAAGAACCGTAGACGATATTGATAAACCCAAGAAGCGCGAGGCTATTGCCCCAGAAACCGATCCCGTTGGTAAAATGGTCCAAACCGAGTGGAAACATCGCCATGTTCACGCGAACGAGTCCGTAAGTCCCCATTTTTAGGAGTATACCTGCGAGGATAACACTGATAGCTGTGGGTGCTTCGACGTGTGCGTCGGGCAGCCATGTATGGAAGGGGAAGATCGGTACTTTGACAGCGAATCCGATAAAGAAACCGAGGAACACCCAGATTTGGAAGTTGAGGTTGTTGAGTGCGTGTCCTTCAGTGGAGGCTAAAGCGATGAGCGTCGGGATATCAAATGTTCGTGCCCCCGGATCACCACTGGCGAGATAGACGGCTATCATGGCGACGAGCATGAGTACGCTACCGAAGAGGGTATAGAGGAAGAACTTAATTGCGGCGTATTCGCGGCGGGGTCCACCCCAGATTCCGATAAGGAAGTACATCGGTAGTAGGGTCAGTTCAAAGAAGACGTAGAACAGGAATAGGTCTAATGCGGCGAAGAATCCGAGCATCCCCGTTTCGAGCAGGAGGAACAGTGCCATGTACGCCTTGATCCCCTTTTCGATGTTGCGCCATGAGGCGATAACACAGATGGGCCCTAAGAGTGCCGTGAGAAGCAATAGCGTCACGCTGAGCCCGTCGATGCCGATGTGATATTGGATATTGAATGCCTCAATCCAATGATAAGGTCCGTGGACATACTGCGTTCCGGCAGTTGATCGGTTGTAAGTGATGAATAGGTACACTGCGAGTGCGAGTGGAATGAGCGTAACGCGTTTAATCAGTTCCTCGGACTCACGCGGCAGTAGTAAAACAGCGATCATCCCGAGCAGTGGGATAAAAATCATTAGCGACAATAACATTTTTAATTATACCTTGCGGAGTAATGAAGTGGGTTTTGTGATTGATGTGCCTTCCTCGTATCCGCCCTCCACTTCGTTACGGGCTACGGGTTTATGCTATACTAATTAACAGTTTAAAAAACAGTGCCATGACAAATCCATTTCTAAAAAGCCCGGAAAATTAAGATTAGCAACACAATCCCTGCGAGTACGACGAAAAGATAGGTCTGAATTGCGCCGGTCTGAATCCGTCGAATTCTTCCGCCGACTGCCCACGTGACTTGTGCGACGCGGTTGACGATGCCATCCACAACGCGGTTATCGAAAGCCCCCGTGAAAGCGGCGAGTATATCTCGCGTTACAACTCCGACACCGTTGACGATGCCGTCCACAACAGTTCCGTCAAATTGTGCGAAGAGTCTCGCTTTCCAGACCGTCAGTGCGACGAGTACACCGTCGTAAAATTCGTCAAAGTAGTATTTGTGCCAGAACAGGTTGTAGACGGGGCGGAAAGTTGTTGCGACCGATTCGGCGGACAAAGTTCGTCTATGGTAGAACAGCCATGAAAGGAGAATACCTAACCCAGCGACGCAAATAGATAGGATCATCGCAATGGTATGTGCGGGGCCGTGTCCGTGATGCCCATCATCTGCGTGTGCGTCTTGTGTGCCGTGTCCAGCGTCTTCTTCGGCTGCCACCGCTTCGGAGACACCGAAGAGTGAGAGTGCAAAGCCTGTTCCCCCCGTTTTGGTATCTGGTGCGACTTGTGCGTGCGTCGGTGCATGCAGATGGGGTTGTTGGGGCGGTTTAACGTAGTCTGCGTTGAACCAGAGCGTATTAACAATAGGCAGACTCAAGGCTGCCAGGATGAGGAGCGGCACGGTCATTGATAACGGCGATTCGTGTGCCATGTCATGCATTTCCTGATTGCGCGGTTCACCGAAAAAGGTCATAAAGATGAGTCGGAACATATAGAACGCCGTGATCCCTGCGGCGGAGAGTGCCATAATGAACAGGATGTAGTGATGTACGGAGTTCCATTCCATGGCTCGTCCCAACACACCTGCTAAAACAGCATCTTTACTCCAGAATCCTGAGAAGATGAACGGCACCCCGGAGATAGAGAGTGTTGCGATGAGCATTGTGATGAAAGTGATCGGCATTTTGTGTCGGAGTCCGCCCATGTTCCGCATATCTTGGTCTGCTGGAATCTCGGAGCCGAGAACATGTTCTGTATCAGGGTCTTCGCCGTGTTCATGCGCGTGTTCATCGTCGTGTCCGTGTGCGTGCATGGCGTGGAAGGCGTGGATGACGCTTCCTGAACCGAGGAAAAGCAGTGCCTTGAAAAAGGCGTGCGTTGTCAGGTGGAAGAGTCCGGCGACGTAACTACCTGCGCCGATTGCGAGCATCATATATCCCAATTGGCTAATGGTAGAGTATGCTAAGACGCGTTTGATGTCGAACCGAACGATAGCGATGGTTGCGGCGACGAGTGCCGTGATACCGCCGACGTAGGCGATGACGAGAGACGAGGTTTCTGTGAGGATGGGGAACATCCGAGCCGTGAGATAGACACCGGCGGCGACCATCGTGGCGGCGTGAATCAGTGCGCTGACGGGTGTGGGACCTTCCATTGCATCGGGGAGCCATGTATGGAGTGGCATTTGTGCGGATTTGCCGATGGCGCCACAGAAGATGAGGACCCCTGCGATAGAGAGCCATACCATGTCGCCTGTTGTGAGTTGTGAAGCGGCGAGTGCAAAGATACCGCCTTCTCCATAGAGTGAGAGCGTCTGAAATTTGGTGAAGAGCATCATCATGCCGATGAACATGCCGACATCGCCGACGCGGGTTGTCAGGAACGCTTTTTTACATGCGTTTGCGGCGGAATCCTTCTCAAACCAGAAGCCGATGAGCAGGTAGGAGCAGAGACCGACGAGTTCCCAGCCGATGTAGATGCCGAGTAGGTTGTCCGACACAACTAAGAATAGCATTGAGAAGGAGAAGAGCGATAGGTAAGCAAAGAAGCGCGGGTACCTCGGATCTCCGTGCATGTAGCCCATAGAGAAGATATGGACGAGGCTACTGACGAGTGTGACGACAATCAGCATGATTGCGGTGACGCTGTCTAAGTAGAAACCCATTGAGAAGGTGACGCTACCGAGTGAGACCCAATTAACCGTGTGTGCTTCAGGTTCGGGGACTACTTCTCGTAGGAGTAGGAACGAACAGGCGAGTGCGATAAGCATTGCCGCGGTGGACAGGTAGTCCTGTCGCGGGAACCGCCGGTTCGCTAAACCGAGAAGCCCGAATACCGCAAATGCAGCGAGCGGACAGAGCAAGATAAGACTTATTAAAGGAACAACCATATTTTAAATTTTCCTTGCGGTTAATCAGGTGGATCCGTTGTTTCAAGGATTAATGCGCGGGATCCGTCCTCCATTTCATTACGGACTACAGTTTTGTGTTAATTTCTGTCCTGCTAAGCATTCGTTTCAGAAGCAGTAGGAAACTGCACCTACGAGAAAAGATAGTATGGCAATTGTTTTACCCTTTTAAGGTATCCACTTCGTTCGGGCGTATGCTACCGAATTCGCGATAGATTGCAAGAATGATTGCTAAGAAGACAGCGGCTTCGGCTGCGGCGAGTACAATCCCAAAAATAGCGATAATCTGTCCGCTGATGTCCGCGGGTGTCATAAAACGCGAGAACGCGGCGAAGTTTAGATTACACGAATTGAGAATAAGTTCGATGCCCATCAAAATACTGATGGCGTTCCGACGCGTTAAGACGGCGAAGATGCCGAGTGTGAACAGGATTGCACTGATAACGAGATAGTGTTGTAAGGTCATTTTTAGTCTCTGACCTCCTTTCGTGAAATCAGAGCAGCTCCGATTAAGGCGACTAACAGTAGTACGGAGACGACTTCAAACGGGAGAAGAAAAGGCCCGTTGAGAATGAGTTTGCCGATCTTCTCAGTGGTTGGTGGCAATGCTATGCCATCGTCAATGCGGTTTTTCCATAACGGTGTATTGGCGATAACGGTTAGGAGTAGCATGAAAAGTGCCAACGCAACAGCACCACCGAGTAGGAGTTGCCCGCGCTCAATATGGATTCGCATCTCCAAGCGTCCGCTTGTCATCATGACACCGAATAGGATGAGGACGAGGATACCACCGACATAGACGATGACCTGTGTTGCGGCGAGGAAATCTGCTTGTAAAAAGACATAGAGTCCTGCGACACCGAAAAGTGTTACCATAAGCGAAAACGCTGCGTGGACGATGTTCCGCACCGTGACGACAAGGAGTGCCGAGGCGACTGTCATAAGGGCAAAACCGTAAAAAATAAAGGTTTTAAGTGTAAATTCCATGTTTTTAATTTACCTTGCGGTTAAGGCACGGTGGTTTGGCTTATAGCGTCCTTCCTTAAATCCGCTTTCCACTTCGTTTCAAGTTTTTTCAATTTACCTTGCGGTTAAGGGACGGTGGTTTGGTTTATGACGTTCCTTCCTTAAGCCCGCTTTCCACTTCGTTTCAAGCTACGTGTTTGGTGCTAATATCTCTAATCTGCGGCATTTGCTTCTTCAGTTTTGATGTTATCGTACATTGACTGCTTGTCGAAACTGAAGATGAGGTCTGACCGGTCGAATTTGGAGTACTCGATTCCTTCGAGGGTGTCCTTCATCGTAAGGCACTCTGTCGGACAGACTTCGGTGCAAAGTCCGCAATACATGCAGAGGGACATGTCGATATCAAACTTGTCAAGATAGAAGACGACGGGGTTTCGGGTAACAACGCGTGATATTTCGTCGCTTGAAAAGGTCTGAATTCGATTCTCATCGCCTGATGCTTCAAGTCGATCTATAACTTCCTGTGCCCCTTGGCGCGAGGTTATATTGGTGACCGTTATCGAATCTTCCGATTTTACCTTTTTGTCATCGCCTTCAATGAGACCGATAATTTCGCGTCCGTCTTTGAGATGGATAACGTTCATGCTATCCCAGAGTTGTTCACCTTTCGGGAGTTTAGTGGCATCAATAGCGATACAATCGACGGGACAGATCATTTCGCACTTTTTACATCCGATACAGTCTTCAGTGCGGTTATAGAGCTGCCCGCGGTACCCCTTTGGGATTTCCCGGACGTTCTGTTTTTTTTCATAGTCGTACTGGTATGGATATTGATGTGTAACATTGGGCTCAAAGAACTGCCTGATTGTTACCCGCATACCGACGAGTACGGTGTAAACGCCTCTGTAGATGTTTCGTATATATCTGTCCATTTTTTTAATTTTCCTTCGCGATGCTTGGGCTTATGCTCAAGGTGAATATAATTGTGCTGCTTGTAAGTTTTTAGTTTTTCTTACCACCCAAACCCGATTTTGCCAGTTACACAGACGAGCAGCAAGATACTACAAAAGACACTTGAAAACAGAAAAACCTTGTCAACTGTATTATGTTGGCGTTTGCTTGCCCAAGTCCCAAGCCAGCAGCTACCAGATGATAACCCACTTGCAATTAGGCATTTTGTGCTGAATGTCCAACCTATCAAATCACCAAAGTGAAGAACCAACCAACCGAGACTTGCCAATACAAATGCCAGGAGTAGGTGTCGCATGTGGGCATCATGCTTCGCAAGCCTTAAGACACTCACAACAGTTTTCATTGTCTCACCTCTCTCCTATACAAGTCGTAGATGAGGCGTGAATTTCCACCATACGATTTAAATCGAGCTCGGTTGTGGTGCTGGCTTTTGTGCCATCACGCGTCCGGCGATTGCATACGCGGCAATAAGTCCGCTATAAATGATGGCGCAGCTGATGATAATACTCACCAAAGTATCCTCTGGGAAGATGAGTCCCCAGATGCCGGTGCCTAAGATGTTGAAAAAGGCGATCGGGATGAAGTACTTCCAGCAGAGGTTCATGAGTTGATCTACGCGCAGGCGTGGCAGCGTCCATCTCAGCCACATCATTAGGAAGACAAGTCCTAATGTTTTGATAACGAAACCGGGCATCCCGCCGAGGATGTCGAATCCAGGTAAGGCACCTTCCCAGCCCCCGAGGAAAAGCGTTACCGCGATTGCGCTGACGGCGAACATATTCGCGTATTCAGCGATGAAGAAGAGCGCGAACCGCATCCCGCTATACTCGGTATGGAAACCGGCGACAATTTCGGATTCGGCTTCTGGCAAATCAAAGGGTGTCCGGTTTACCTCGGCAATAGCGGATATAAAGAAGATAAAGAATGCGATGAAGGTAAACGGTGTTCGGAAGATGAGCCAACTGAAAACGCCGTTGGATTGGCTTGCGACGATCTCTGTCATACTCAGACTCTCCACGAGCATAACGACAGTCAGGATAGAGAGACCGAGCGGGATTTCATAGCTGACGATTTGGGCGGCGGAGCGTAAGGACCCTAACAATGACCATTTGCTGTTTGAGGACCACCCTGCCATAATCACGCCCATCACAATCACAGAGGAGATCGCCATGATGTAGAAGATGCCGATGTTGAAATCGCTGACCAAGATGTTTTGACCGAATGGAATTGCGGCAAAAACGGCGAAAGAGCATGCGAAAATGACATAAGGCGCGAGTAGGAAAAGGAATTTATCACCCTGTGGTGGGATAAAATCCTCTTTAAAAATAAGTTTTATACCGTCGGCTAAGGTTTGGAGTGTGCCCCAGGGTCCGACACGCATGGGACCTGTGCGGTTCTGAAACCGGGCGGCGACTTTTCGTTCTGCAAGCACCAATACTAAAGGGAGTAGCGGAACGACTGCGACAAAGATGCCAGCACATGCGAACATGACGAGCATTGTGCCTAATTCTACAGGAAAGTGTGCAGCGACCGCTTCCGGCAGTCGTGGGATTAAAACGTTCTGTATGAATTCTTCTGCCCAATTGAGTTTCTCTTGTAGGTTTATGTTGGGGAAGAACCCTTCAGATACATTAAAATTTGGGAAACCTGCAAACATTGCCCTAAAATCCGACATCCAATCTCCTTATCCGGGAAGTAAAAATTTGCCGATTTTCAAAATATAGTCCACGGTCACAATAGTTCCTGCTAATAGGAGGGTCCATCGCAAAAATCTGTTTTCAGGTAGCAATTTCCCCTGCAAGTGTGAAAACACTTGTTGTCCCGGTTCAGACCGATGCACTACATAGAATAGACATAGGGAACCGATGAAGACTAAACCAGTTATTGCAGATATAATTTCGACATCAGTCAAGAAGTTTATCACCATGCAGACGAAAATTATTAAAGCAATGGTCCATCCTAAAACGTTTACCTGCTCCTGGGTTGTAATTTTCATCGTTCAACTCCATATCAAGTTAGGACTTACGCAAAAAGCAGCAATTTCGGTACTTTTAACCCCCTAAATCCCCCTTATCAGGGGGACTTTAAGAGGTAGTGCGTAAGTCCTATCAAGTGTATTTATCGATCAACTTCTCCCATTACGATATCGATACTGCCGATAATGGCGATAATATCTGCGACCATTAAGCCTTGGCTGAGTTCTTGTAGTGCACTGAGCGCACTGAAACAGGGAGATCGCCCTTTCAAGCGGACGGGTTTCGGTGTGCCATCGCTGACGATATAGAATCCGAGTTCACCGCGTGGTGCTTCACTGCGGAAATAGATTTCACCCTTTGGTGGGCGTACGGCTTTTAGGTCTGCCATAACGGGGCCGTCCGGGAGTCCTTCGGCTAAAATTTGGCGGACAATCCGGACAGATTCTTTCATCTCGTCCATACGGATTTTGTATCGACACCAGCAGTCTCCGACGACTGCACCGAGTTCTGGTACATCCACGGCGACGGGGACATCGAAATCGAACCTGTCATAGATGGAATAAGGCTCGTCTCGTCGGAGGTCCCAGTCTACCCCGGAGCCGCGAAGGTTAGGACCCGTCGCGCCATAACTGAGTGCCATGTCTGCTGACATAACAGCGACCTCAGTCGTGCGTTCTGTGAAAATACTGTTTTTTGTTAGGAGTTCGTTGTACTGATCAATCATCGGTTCAAAATAGTCTAAGAACTGTTCTATTTCGTCCAAATAGTTCTGTTCTGCGATGGAGCCGGGTTCTATCGGAATAATTTCGGAGACACCCCCGATTCGGATATAGTTATAGGTGAGGCGTGCGCCGCAAATTTTCTCGAAAAGGAGGAGCAGCCGTTCTCGGTCGCGAAAGGCATAGAGAAACGGCGTAAATGCGCCGATATCCATCCCATAGGTTCCGAAAGAGAGGAGATGGCTTGCGATACGGTTTAGCTCGCAGATAAGCACCCGTAGGTATTCTGCGCGTTCTGGCACCTCAAAATCCTTGCTTTCGTCTGATGTCATCAATTTCTCGACGGCGAGGCAGAATCCCCAATTTTGGTTCATCGCTGCGACGTAGTCCATCCGGTCGGTGAACGGTATGATTTGCGGATAAGAGAGGTTCTCCGAGTGTTTCTCAAAACAGCGATGCAGGTAACCGATGTGTGGAATCGCTTCACGGACGACCTCACCATCCAGTCTCAATTCCAAGCGCAGTACACCGTGTGTGCTTGGGTGCTGAGGTCCCATGTTCACGACCATTTCATCGGCGAACGGTTTTAGTTCTATGATTTTGCTTTCTGTTTGTTGTGTATTTTCCATTTTCTAACTTACCTTGCGGTATTTTTTAACTTACCTTGCGGTTAAACAACGGGGCCAGACTTTCAGGGTTATCTCTTAAATCCGCTTTCCACTTCGTTCCAAGCTGCGTTTTTTTCACGTAGAACTTACGCGTTTCCTTCTATTTTTGGACTTTACCATTATATAGACTTTACCATTATATATATGATACCATTTTTGCGGTGTAATGTCAAATCTTAACACTGTTTTCTCGGTGATAGCGCGTGTCCTATTTCTACATGAAAATGTTACACCAGTGTAACATTGCATGTTTAGTACTTGAGGCTATAAACCAGCGTGCTGCCTGTATTCTGAGGCGTTTTGTGTTCTGGTATTTTTTTCAGAAAAAACTGAAAAGTGTAACATTTTCGGTTACGTTCACCACCAGACAAAGTGAAAATATCAGTTAATACGGCACCCGCATACCGCGGTAAATTTCAGGCTCCTTATAATCTTTGCGTAGCGGGTATCCGTCCCAGTCATCGGGAAGTAGGATACGGCGGAGGTCATTGTGTCCCTCAAAGAGAATCCCGTAAAGGTCGTACGCTTCCCGTTCGTGCCAGTCTGCTGTTTTCCAGATATGTGAGACGCTTCGCAGGTGTGGGTCGGTTTTCGGAACCGTCGCTTTCAGTACGACGCTATGTCGGTGTTTCATTGCATAGAGATGATAAACGACAGCAAAGTCTTCGTCGTTGGCGTTTAAATCTACACCGCTGAGGCACATCAAGGAATCGAACGCCAATGCATCGGTTTCGGCGAGGTATTCGCAGACCTCAGCGATTGCTGCGGGAGCGATGTGGATACTTGGATCGCCAGCCGTTTCGTTGTCGAAGGCGAGAACGGTTTCAGCGAACTGTGCGGTTAGTGCTTCGTAGATTTCTTCGGGTTTCACGTAAATTTTACTCCATAATCGCGACTACAAGTCGCTCCTACAAGATCGCGACTACAAGTCGCTCCTACAATAGATGCGATTAGAAATACAAGTCGCTCCTACAAGGATCGCGACTACAAATCGCTCCTACCGTTAGATGGTTTAGTGTTTTAAGTAGTCGTTTCTTCTGGGTTATCGTCTTTTTCAGTCGGTATTTCTGCCTCGGTCGCAGGTTCGGTGCCTTCAAGTTCATACCATTCTGTTTTGGTAAAGAGTCTTTTCAAGAACGGGACGTTTTCGCGTTTGGCGACGGTCTGCGTTTTGATTTTTTCTTGTAGTTTAAGGAGCCCTTCAATAAGTGCTTCGGGACGTGGTGGGCATCCGGGTACATAGACATCGACGGGTATAATTCGGTCAACGCCTTTGAGGACGTGGTATCCGTGTTGCCAGTAGGGTCCGCCGCTTGTTGCGCAGCTTCCCATAGAGATGACGTACTTCGGTTCTGGCATCTGTTCATAGAGGCGTCGAATCCGAGTTGCCATTTTGAGTGTCACTGTTCCAGAGATGACCATGAGGTCGGACTGTCGTGGTGTTGCGCGTGGGACACCTGCGCCGAACCTGTCGAGGTCGTAGTTAGAAGCGGCGGTCGCCATAAACTCAATGGCACAGCATGCGAGTCCGAAGGTCATCGGCCAGAGTGCCGAAGAGCGTGCCCAGTTGGCGACAGCGTCAACCGAGGTGACAATTACGTTTTTATCGAGTTTTTCATTAATTATCATAGTTTTCTTCCCTCCGGACGGCTTGGACTTCAAGCTGCGTGGATCGGATCCATTCGAGATCGCCTTTTGCCCAGACGTAAGCGAGTCCGACTAACAGGATAGCGATGAAGACGAGCATCTCCAAGAATGCGAAGAGTCCGAAATCCCGGAAAACGACTGCCCACGGGAAAAGGAACACGGTTTCGACATCGAAGATCAGGAAGATGAGCGCGATGACATAGAAGCGGGTGTTAAACTTGATCCGCGTATCGCCGATCGGGTCTTCGCCACATTCATAAGGGATATACTTTTCGCCTGAGAACAGTTTGGTGTGTAGGAGGCGAGATATCGTGAGATTTAGGACGACAAATAGACAACCGACAATCAAGAAGATTAGGACATTTGCGAAGTTAAAAAGCATGCTGGATTATCCTTGAGAACTGCGGTGTTGCGAAAACTTTCGTGTGTCTACAATTTTGCTGTTAAAATTATATATCATTTTATGCTGATTTGCAAGTAAAATTTTAGCCATCGGTTCTATGGTGAGGCAACATCCTCAATCTTAAAAGCAAAGGGTATCTCAACTTGATGGCTAATTGGTTTACCTGCCTTCATTGCGGGATGAAAAGTGCTGTTTTTCAACGCCTCTATTGCTGCCGCCTCGAGTCCAAATCCGAGGTTTGTCAGTGCCACGATGTCTTTTGGGGTGCCGTTTTCATCAATGATTACTTGTAAAACGACAGTCCCCTCCTTTTTTGCTTCTTTAGCACTTTTCGGATACTGAGGTTTCGATCTGGTTTTGTACTTTGGGGAGTCCCATTCGGATGCCCGTTGATTGATAATGTCTGCGAATCCGAGTGGTTTCTTCGGTGGTGTAGCCTCAGACTTGTCAGCCTGTGGTGCTGTTTCGTCTTGTTTTTGCAGGCTTGATGAGTTCGTTTCCGGTTCGATGGTTAGGGTGATACCGTTTGATACAAGCGGTGCCTTTCCACGCCGAGATTTGACAGGTAGATAAATATCTTTGACGACATCCGTGTGTCTTTCTTGGATAAACTTGATCTGTTCTTGGTAGTAGTTCACCGCGTCTTGCTTTGCAGCGGCTTGAAGGTTTGGATCGTTCTGAATACGTGCCAGATCTTTTTTGAGTTCAAGTATTTCGGGATGCTCTTCGGTTATAGACTCTCGGTATACCTCTAAGTCGATTGTGAGCGTTACGGTGTAAGTGCCTGGTTGTAGTTGAAAGTATTTCTGGATGTCTTTCATTGAGAGTTCCTGATTTGCGGATGCTTTGAGTTCAAACCCTTGGATGCATCGGACAGTCTTTCCATCATTTCCGACGACGTATTTTTGCGGGTTCTCCTGTGTAATCAGGTGTTTCGGTTCAACGGTTTGTCCGTTCGCGTCTGTCACGGTTATTTGTGAAAACGCGCCTCTCGTTGCGACACTGACAAACGGTACGAGCAGATCGAATTTCCCGTTCTGAATGTTGAGGTTCAGCGGGATGGCTTCGTTTGCGGCATAGTTGGTTTTCGGTGTTGAGATTTGGAGTACTGCGAGTCCTTGCGGTGTTTCGGTTTCTGCAGTCTCTGCGGCTTCATCGGTCTGTGTTTGCGTCGCGGTTGTCTGCAAGCCTCCGAGACATCCGGTAATTGTAAAAACGATTAGAAGGAAGCAAAACGGAAGGAATTTTGCTATAATTTTTGGATTTCCGATGTTAGGAAATATCATTTTATTGCTCCTTAGTATGTTATATCGTTATCGTGTGATGCCTAATCCTGGGTGGTCAGTTACTTCGATAAATCCGTTGACTATTTTTTCTGGTGGTTCAGTGAGATCGGTGCGCCACTCGACTTCTCCCCATGCGTATTCGAGGATCGCAAAATTCGGTACGCTCGCCATACATTGTACACTCGCGGCGGTCGCGACGGGTCCGCTCGGGTTGTGAGGCGTTACCATAACGTTTCGCGCGGCGGCAAGCGTAGCGATTTTCTTTAGTCCCGAAATTCCGCCGACATGTTTGACATCCGGTAAGATATAATCAACGTGTGTTTCAGTTAGCAATCTATCAAAGTCGGTGAGGGTTCGTAGCCGTTCGCCTGTTGCGATTGGAATTCCGACAGATCGGCTCATGAATGCGAAGGCATCGAGATTATTTAGTGATACTGCGTCCTCAATCCAAAAGAGGTGTAAATCCTCTAATTCTTTTGCGACTTGGATGATAGTGCCGGGATTAAAGCGGCTGTGGCAATCCACCATTAGATCGATATCCGCTCCGATCGTGGTGCGAATTGTGCGGATACGCTCGATACCGCGGCAGATGGCAGGTGTTAGGGTCCCACTCGATATATTCGAGACGGAGACATCGTCGAAGGGTGCGCATTTTATGGCGGTGAACCCTTCGGCGACGGCGCGTTCGGCGTTTTTAGCAAAGCCGGTGGGGCTGCGATCGACAGTGGCGCGGTTGATATTGGCGTAGAGGCGTACCTTTTTTCGACACAAGCCGCCTAACAATTGATAGCTTGGGATGTCTAATGTCTTGCCGATGAGGTCCCACATTGCCTGCTCAATTCCGCTGAGTGCGGTATGATAGGTATGGCTTTCGGTGTCGCGATAGAAACGTAGTCGAAAGGATTCGAGTTGGAACGGGTTCCATCCGATGATCGTCGGTTTGAAGGTGTCGATGGTGTGTCGGACGCGGTCGTCATCTCTGCCGTGAGATGCCTCGCCGATGCCGATTATCCCGTTGTCTGCGTGTACTTTGACGAAGAGCCAATTCCCGCGATGGTTTACCTGAACGACTTCGGTCTCTATGTCTGTGATTTTTAGTGTGTGCATAATGTTTGCGTTGGTGGTGTGGCGAGGTCGTTATTACCGCCGCGCCACACAAGATGCTACGATGCTGCTGCCCATTTCACGCCTTGCGTGAGGAATTTCTGCATACCTTCTCGCTCAAAGGTGCCGGGTCCGTGGCCTAAAGTGGTGTAAAAAACGCGTCCGGAGCCGTAAGGTTTTACCCATGCCATTGGGTGTGCTTTGCCGAACCATTCAGCGGATGCCAAGACATGGATATGCGGGTCGTGTGCGGAGATATAGATTTCGTCTTCGACATCGAAATCGTCAACGCCTTGGGTTGTAGGATGCTCGCTGTCTTCAATATGGACAGTAAAGGTTGAACCGGGTGGGTGCCAGTTGGCGGCACCACCGATAAGGTCCATGGCGCGACCGCCGATCCACCAAGCTGTCCCGTGGATACCGACTAACCCTTTGCCTTCATTTACGAATTGGAATAAGCCATCTTCTTCAGCGGTAGCTAAATCGGATACGCGTGCGACGGAGCCGTCTTCTTTGCGTTCGCTGCGCGTGAAGCCTGTTCCGAAGACACATGCATCATAAGTATTTAACGCAGATGATGCTAAAATTCCTTTGTCATCGGTTAGCGTTGCTGAAATGTCGGCATCTTCGGAAAGAAAGTCGTATATGATACTTGCACTTGCGTTGAAACGGTGGTTTTCACCTGATAGAACAAGGATTTTCGACATGAGAGTCTCCTTTGGAAACGGCACTGCAGCCGTCTTTCACGATGCGCAATTGAATGTAAGAACACCATTCTGTGGCAATAGTTTAATCTGAAATCAAAATTGTGTCAAACCAATTCTTGCGGATTGTGTCAAAGATTGTTTTGACAATAATGTGTCATCGTGATACAATAAAATTAATACATTTTGAGAAAGCGAGTCGGTTGGGAGATTATGAAAAAAGATGGTATTATATTAACGCTTGTGCAAATTGCGACAGGTGGTATCCTTGGCCTGATAGGCGGTTGGGTCTGCCTGTTTATCTTTGAGAATTTTATTTCGCAGGTGCTGCTCGGGGATCGGGTTACTCACGGTTTCTGGGTGGGTCTGTTTTTGCTCATTGCGATGTGTGTCACGTACGGTGTTGTTGTTGTAGGTGCGGGTGTGGGGATGCGTTTTGTGAGTCAGAAGTTCGGTACAGATGTGCCGTTAAAGCCGCTGTGTTGGGGTGCCTTTTTAGGTCCTCCTGCTGTTGTCGGTCTGCTTGCCCTGCTCAACGTGCCGTGGGAGATATTTGGTAAACCGAACTTAATTCTGGCGTTCCTGATTCCGGTGTTAAAGATGCTTGCGTATATTGTTTCGTTACCGATGCGCGGGTGGGTATCTCTGGGTTTACCTGTCGAAATTTGGTATATTCTTGCGATCCCTATTGGTGCGATATTAGGCTATAGGATAGCGACAGTTGAAGCTACCGATGCGCGTATGGAGCAGATATAGGTTTGGTGAAATGTTTTTGATGAACGGCTGCGAAAAATTCGGAGTGCATACTGGAGGTTTTACCCATCAAAATGCAATATGATGATAAACCGAAGGACGAGTGTGGTGTCTTTGGTGTGTTCGGTCATCCAAGAGCGGTAGAGTTGACCTATTTAGGTTTACGTGCGCTTCAACATCGGGGCCAAGAGAGCAGCGGGATTGTCGCCTCGGATGGTGAGAAGCTCACGTATCACCACGGTATGGGCCTTGTTCATTCTGTATTTACGGATGAGGCGTTAGCGGGGTTAGATGGTCATATAGCGATTGGGCACAACCGGTATTCGACGGCGGGTGCGAGTACGCTTGAGAATGCGCAGCCGTTGGTTAGGAATTATAAGGAGGGGCCTCTTGCGCTGGGTCACAACGGTAACCTTGTCAATGCGGTAGCTGTGCGGAACCATCTGGAGGATGTCGGTTCTATTTTCAGTACAAGTTTGGACACGGAAGTGATCTTCCACTTGATAGCGCATTCTCGGAAACAGGCTTTAGAACACCGGATTTTTGATGCGCTTCGTAGTGTTCAGGGTGCGTACTCATTTGTATGTATGGATACGGAGACGTTGATGGGTGCGCGCGATGCTTATGGGTTCCGTCCGCTATGGATTGGTAAGTTAAAGGATGCGTATGTGTTGTCTTCAGAGACGTGTGCGTTTGATGTGGTTGAGGCGGAACCGATACGTGAGGTGGACCCTGGGGAACTCATATTTATCCGTTCAGCGCGTCGTGGTTTAGAGTCGTTGCGTTTCCGTAAACAGGAGTCGGAGTTGTCGCAATGCATCTTTGAGTATATTTATCTTGCGCGTCCGGATAGCATAATGTTCGGAGAGAGTGTGAATAACACGCGTCGGGAGTTTGGTAGGCAGTTGGCACGTGAGCACCCTGTCAAAGCAGATGTGGTTATCCCTGTCCCGGATTCGGCGACGATTGCTGCGCTTGGATACGCTGAGGCGTCGGGTATCCCGTTCGATTTAGGGTTATCTCGTAACACTTTCGTCGGTCGGTCTTTTATGAATCCGACACAGGACATCCGTGAACTGATGGTTAAAGTGAAGTTGAACCCTGTGCGCGACGTGTTGGGTGGCAAGCGTGTTGTCCTCGTAGATGATTCGATTATGCGTGGGACAAATAGTCGGAAGTTAATCAAGATTGTTCGTGAAGGTGGTGCGACGGCGGTTCATCTCCGCATCGCTTCTCCACCGAATAAGTTTCCTTGTTTCTATGGTGTGGACACACCAACACGTCGTGAGTTGATTGCGAGTTCACACACAGTCGAGGATATACGCCGGTACATCCGTGCTGACAGCCTCGGTTATCTGAGTATTGAAGGGTTACTGAAATCGGTGAAGACGCCGCGCGATTTTTGCACGACCTGTTTTGATGGTGAATATCCGATTCCGCTTGTGGCGGAGGTTTCGGAGCAGCTTCCTTTAATTTAATTGTCGGCGTATGTGTCTTAGTGTCTGTTCGGAACCTACGAGGGAAAATTTATGCAGTATAAACAGCGTGGCAACTCGAAAAGACCGAATCCGATTGGGACACCACAAGGGCAAAATACGCTTATTTCACTGTTAGTGTGTGCAATCCTCGGCATGGTTTTGAGTAGAGTTCTCCCTTTCGTCATTGAAAAGTTACGACCTGACTTGGATGCGGTAGTTGCACAAGAAATTGGACTGTACATTGCCTTGGGCGTTAGCGGTGTTGTTTTGGTTGTGAGTCTTCTGAGACCGCGAAAAGAGAGGGTTTCACCTCTTCGCAAATTACTTTTAAAGGAACAAGAAAAATCAGATGGCAGATGAAAAGCAGTTGACGTACGCTGATGCGGGGGTTTCGTTTGATGCGGAGTCTGAGGCGATTTCGAGGCTTAAAAGCCTTGTTAAAACGACGTATCGTCCCGAAGTGCTCAGCGATGTTGGTAGTTTCGGTGGACTCTTTGCCCTGAAAACCTATCGAGAACCGGTTCTGGTATCCAGTACGGATAGTGTCGGCACAAAATTGAAGGTTGCGTTTAAGGTTGGACGGCACGACACTGTCGGTTTTGATATTGTTGCCCATTGTGGTAACGATATTGTTGTGCAGGGTGCGGAACCGCTTTTCTTTTTAGATTACATCGGCATTCACAAAGTAGAACCGGTGGTGGTTGAAGGTATTGTATCGGGACTCTCCGAAGGTTGCCGGGAGATCGGTTGCGCCTTAATCGGTGGTGAGATCGCTGAGATGCCGGATCTCTATGCGCCGGGTGAGTATGACTTGGTCGGTACTATTGTCGGTGCTGTTGAACGGGACGATGTAATTACAGGCAGCGAAATTACGCCCGGGGATCATCTGATTGGGTTAGGTGCTGTAGGTTTACATACCAACGGATTTTCGCTTGCTCGGCGGATTCTATTTGACAGGTGTGGTTATGATGTTGATGCCTACCTCCGAGAACTCTCAGCAACGGTCGGGGATGCCCTCCTTGCAACGCACAAGAGTTACGTGAAATCTATTCTGGGGCTTCGCAAGGTTTGTGAGATAAAAGGGATTGCACATATCACCGGTGGTGGTTTACCAGCGAATGTACTGCGGATTCTGCCAGACGGATGCGTGGCGGTGATTCGGAAGGGAACGTGGGAGATTCCGCCAATTTTTCCGTTTTTGCAAGCGAGTGGGAATGTTGAGGAGGCGGAGATGTATAGAGTCTTCAATATGGGGATCGGGATGGTTATTGTCCTTGCGCCTGATACTGTTGATGCTGCCGTAGCATCACTCAATTCTTCTGGGGAATCGACTTTCCACATCGGTGAAGTTATCGCCGGCGACAAAGGGGTGCAAGGTGTCGGATCCTAATACAGACGCGCGAACAACGCTTCCATTTTTAGGCGAAGATGCGCATTCTCAGCAAGAATTGGCTGCTTTGCTTGAGGAGATGCATCCGCAGGTTGTTGTGGCGGCGATTGAAGACACTGAGGATGACGACGCTGCCCTCTTTTTTGTTATCTGTACGCGGTTGAAAGGTGAACCTGTTGGAGACGTGATTGCTACGCACGTTGGAAAGATTTTTGCCTTGTTGCCTTTTGATAAACGGGTGAGTGTCGCTGAGAAAGTGACGATGACAGAGATTGTTGATGCCGAACACGCCAAACAGGTCTGGGACGAACAGATCGCTAAGATTAAGGAGACGCTTCAGCACACTGCCTTCTTAGGTGAGGGCGCGTCGAACCTTGCTCAGTTATTATCCTATATGGATGTAACGGAACAGGATCGTTTATTAGAAGCGTTAGCAGTGAGACGCCCCGGGGTAGTGGGTAACGTTTCCGATAAGTTGTTTACCTTTGAAGACCTGAGTGCTTTGGGAGATGAAGCGATCAAGACGATCCTGCAAGTGTTAGACAAGCCGACTATGGCACTTGCTTTGCACAACGCACCGACTCGGATACGCGATCGCTTTTTTGAAAATATGTCAGCGTCGCAGGCGGAAGCCCTTGAGGCAGAAGCTGAACAATTGACGTTTGAACAGACACAGATCGCCGATACTGCTCGGCAATCTGTGGTCAGTTTAGTGCGTAACTTTGCGGCGAAAGGGTTGCTAAAAATTAGCTGAACTCCGCTTAGCTATCTTTGAGTTTAAACTCATAAGGAATTTGAACTTTCTCAAGGGTGATCGTTTTACCGCCTTTCGTCGCTGGACGGAAGGTTGTTTTTTTGAGTGCTTCAATTGCTGCCTCTTCAAATCCAAATCCGAGGTTTGTCAATGCGACAATATCCTTAGGGATACCGTTTTCATCGATGGTTGCTTCGAGAATAACGGTGCCTTCCTTTTCCGCTTTCTTGGCGGAATCTGGATACTTCGGTTCCACCCTAAATTTGTAGGTAGGTTTAACAATGCCTGTTTCAGTCTTGATGTCAATGTTTCCTGTTCCGAGGTCAGCGTCTGGTGGGGGCGTGTCGAGTTTATCAAGCACTGTTGGCGCTTCACGCTCGAGTTCAAAGGTTGGGGTTGTCGTTTCGGGTTCAATTGTTGTTGAGGGTTGAACAAAATTACGGCTGACGTCTATCATTGCGGGGCCTTGACCCACGTCAGGTGCTGTAAGGTCAACGCCTGTATCTGTGCCATCGGGGATTGTGAAAGCGTCATTTGATGGCAATTGTGCGGTGGCAGTCCTTATTGGCTGCTTGAGAACAGGTTTCTGTTCTTGCTGCTGACTTTCAAATTTTAGTGCTTCTCGTCGTATGAATCGGCGTTTCGCTTTCGGTTCTTCTTTTATCATACTGACATCAAATGTTTCGCTTTCCTGTTCGATCCGATCAACGATGACGAAAACGCCGATGAAAATTGCGATAAGGGCATGAAAGGCCATCGCGACTGTAAAGGCTGCGGAACTCCGTCCTACATGTTTCTGTGTGATCGGGTGCTTCGGTAAGTTTGCCTGTGCCGTGGAAACGCTGCGCTGCTGGTTGGAATCGAGGGTAACCTTCTTTAATGCGACGAAACGTTTCGGTTTTTTACGTTCTGCTCGACGTTGTCGCATATCGCTGAGTATGCCGGAAGTTCTGCTACTCATTCGTTTTTCCTCCTATAAAGAGAAGACGGGTATTCTCGGTCTTTGGACACCAATGTTGTGGCAATGACTGAAACCGATGTGGCCAAAAGTGCTTTGAAAACTATTCGCAAGTACTTACATTAAACGTCAGGAACGCTCAATACGTTTAATGAAACTCACGGCGTATAGTAAAATACCACTATTTTATCATAAAGTAGAGTAGGAACGCTGGATCGCTCCAACGCTCCCCTCTCCAAACCGTGCGTGCCATTTTCACGGCACACGGCTTTCCCTGTCAATAACAACAACTTTTTGTGATTGTTGTATTATAATTATACAATAATCGTTTAGAAAA
>JAJDXV010000081.1 GCA_022823085.1 Candidatus Poribacteria bacterium | reverse complement strand
CATGCGATGGAGCACACCCGGGATAAATGCCATACTCTTTTGGCGATGTTTGCAAAAGAATGACGCAGCCGATACTTATTGGGATACACAAACTATGCCAAACGCAGCATAAATACGCTGCCAAAAACTTTACACACCCCTGAAACAAAAATAAATCTAAATTTGACAACCCGTCCTCTTTGTGATAAAATTCAAGTCATTCCACAAAACAGGAGAAACTATGTCTACTTACGATGTCGGAATTATCGGCGGGGGCCCAGGCGGATACGTTGCTGCTATTAAAGCGGCACAACTCGGTGGTAGCGTCTGCCTCATAGAAAAAGGGGAATGGGGCGGCACCTGCCTGAATCGCGGATGTATCCCGACGAAAACGCTTTACGCCGTCGCTAACCTCGCCACCAAGGTTCAAGAGGCACCCGAATTCGGTGTACATATCGGTGGTGAAACGACGATTGATTACCCACAAGTATCTGCCCACAAAAACTCGGTCATCCAGCAGCTAACAGGTGGTATCGGTCAACTGCTGAAAGCAAACAAGGTTGACGCATTCAACGGCACAGGTACACTCACCGATAGAAACACCGTTATCGTTCATAAGCCTGATGGTACGACTGAGCCGCTGCACGCGAAAAATATCATCATCGCCACAGGTTCGGAACCGGCGGATCCTCCTGTCTTCGAAATTGATGAGGAACAGGTACTGACAACAACGGGCATCCTTAACCTCACAGAACTCCCTGAAAGTTTGCTGATTGTAGGGGGTGGCGTTTCCGGATGTGAGTTCGCTTCAATCTTCAATGCACTCGGTTGCAAGGTGACGGTGTTAGAACTCCTTCCAACAATTTTGGCGACTGAAGATGTCCAAGTGATTCGCCATATCCAACTTTTCATGAAACGGAAAGGTATCACTATTCACACGGGTGCGAAACTTACACACGTCAAAAAATCTGAGGCAGATGTCACGGCGGTACTCGAATCCGGTGAAGAAATTACAGCGGAAAAGATGCTCATCTCAATTGGGAGACGCTACAACACGGAGGGCATCGGTTTAGAAAAGGTTGGTGTCCGCACAGAGAGCGGAAAAATCGTCGTGGATGCACAGATGCAGACGAATATTCCGAGCATTTACGCCGTTGGAGATGTCGCAAGTCGGTATCTACTGGCACACGTCGCATCCGCGGAAGGAAAGATCGCCGCACAAAACTGCCTCAATAACACGATTGAGATGGACTATCAAGTGATCCCGTGGTGTGTTTTCACCTTGCCCGAAATTGGACACGTCGGCATGACAGAGAAAGCGGCGATCGATGAAGGGTATGAGGTAAAGATCGGTAGATTTCCATACGGCGCAAATGGTAAAGCGTTGGGATTACGGGAGACAGACGGGTTCGTTAAGACAGTCTCTGATGTTGATAGCGGGGATATTCTCGGCGTTCATATCGTCGGTGCACAGGCTTCAACGCTCATTCATGAAGCCGCGGTTGCCGTGCGGCTCGGTGCTTCTGCTGCGGATATAGCACACACTGTTCACGCGCATCCAACCCTTTCAGAAATGGTGATGGAATCGGCTGAAGCGGCGTACGATAGGGCAATCCATAGCCTGCGCTAAAAACGGACAGCGTCCTGAAGTTCACGATAACGAGATGAGATCTCGGAAAACTGCACATCTTTTTGTCCGTTGATACTAAAGTCTTCGATGTTAAAAGAGGCGACAACCGCGCCATATACCATAGCACGCCGTATCGCTTCTTCCGATGTATCCTCAACAGAAGCGAGGTAACCCATCATCCCACCCGCAAAACTATCGCCTGCACCCGTCGGGTCGGCGACTTGCCTGATCGGATATGCCGGTGCAGTGAAGTAGGATGCTTCCGTGATACTGATAGCACCGTGCTCACCCTTTTTGACGATAACCCGTTCTGGACCATAGCGTAGAATCGTTTCTGCCGCGCGCACCAAATTTGCCTCACCTGTCAACAGTCGCGCCTCACTATCGTTCAAGATGAGGACATCCACACGTGCTAAGAGTGCCTCTAACGCCCGTCGCTCTTCATTAATCCAGAAATCCATCGTATCACAGACAACAAGTTTCGGATTTGTTGCCTGTTCAATGATACTCAGCTGCGATGCCGGCGAATTGTTTGCCAAAAAAAGATACGGGGTCTCTTTGTAAGTTTCGGGCAAAACCGGTTGAAACCCCTCAATAACATTTAGTTCAGTGAAGAGGGTGTCGCGTACGTTGAAATCTTCAGTATAACACCCACCCCATCGAAACGATCTGCCCTCTTCAACGCGCGCTAATCCTTGGAGATCAATTCCGTGGGTTTCGAGGATATCTGTGTAGGTCTGTGGAAAATCAGCACCGACGACACCGACAAGTCGAACGGTATTCCCAAAAAAACTTGCGGCGATAGCAGCATAGACACCGGAACCGCCAAGCACATCCTCAACGCGTCTACCCGGTGTTTCCACCGTATCTAAAGTTACCGTCCCAACGACTAAAACCGCCATATTGTAAATCCTTTTATCCTACGCTTTCATTTCTCTGCACCACGCCTCTGGACAGAAGATCAGTTAGTTGTCGGCATTCGCCTCAACGTATTCCCGAAGGATTGTGTTAATCTGTGTTTCATTAGAAAGGCCCCGGTCTATTTTTATTTTCGCGGAATGCGCGGATAACCCGTCGCAACCGACGAATAAAAATCACACTGAGCACAACAAGGACCGGATACTGTAAAAACCTCAGCACTTTTATCAATGTCGGCGGGAGTTGCACCATATCAGAAGATGCCATCCAGATCGGCAACAAAAGTATTGCCGACAGAAGCACGATTACGCCTTCTATAGCCTCTAATTTTTTCATAAGTCATCCTCCCTTACAAAGACACCGCTGCTTTAAAATTGGCAAGGTTACAAATCTCGCCTGCCAGGGGTATTCAATTGTACGATTTGGATCATGGTTTTGCTTTACATATGTGCCCGTTCTTAGGAAAGATCGCGAGCGCAGCTCGCTCCTACAGAGGAAGACGTATCCATATATATAAAGTGAATAGGTACAATTGAATG
>JAJDXV010000126.1 GCA_022823085.1 Candidatus Poribacteria bacterium | reverse complement strand
CATGCGATGGAGCACACCCGGGATAAATGCCATACTCTTTTGGCGATGTTTGCAAAAGAATGACGCAGCCGATACTTATTGGGATACACAAACTATGCCAAACGCAGCATAAATACGCTGCCAAAAACTTTACACACCCCTTAGATTGGAGAAAACAGGTTATTAGGAAGTTAAGCAAGTTTCGTGCCAGTTTAGATAGCGTTAAAGATGGTTTTTAAAAAAAAATGCCCTAAATAGTGCAAGTCTGGAAACAGATTGCACGAAATAGGGCAGTTTCAAGTCTTCCATGTTTGGCGGGGTTTTAACGGATATGCTATCCGGCTCGTAAGCGGATGGTGCCTTGATAATATCAGCGGGTTCTCAAAGTTCCTATCATTTTAATTTTATCGTAGCTGGAATCAATGGCAAGGGTTTTCAAATTAGGTACCAACTCAGTGCGTTGTTTTTGCCTGAAATAGCGTTGTTGTGTAGTAGGTCAGAGTGTTCCTTCGCGAGCTCGTTCAATCAAGCGTTTAATCATTCGTTGCTCAATATCGATTAAAGTGGATCCTACAGACGTTCTCGCCCGGACTTCGTTAATAGCACGCTTTCTACTTAGGGGTCCCAGTCCGAGGATAGCTACATCAAACACAGGGCGTTGCTTAATGCGTTCCGCAACCAATTCTGACTGCTGTTCAAGGGACAATTGAACAAATGACAACCTGGCGGGTTCTTCATCTATCACTTCCCGCAAAGAGAGCCATTGCCCATCTGGAGCCATAGCTACCGGACGACTCCAATGATCTTCGCGATTTATTGGTACGTTATTTGCCATGAGTGGTCTCCTATAAATTAATTGTGTAAGCATTATACCACTAAAACAGACAAAAATCAAATAAAAATACATGTTCTTTTTCTTATCAACCGGGCAATAGCCGATAGCCGATGCCGGTTATGAGTCCGACGATGATCCAGATGCCGCCGATGAAGCATTCACCCAATACAACGCCTAAAATGAAGGGTCGGAGTTTCCGATACTGCGCTACGCCGCCGAACTTCAGAACGGTGTACTTGAGCAACCATCCGATGAAAAATGATCCCCAGAAACAGTAAGTCGCATAACTCGTCATCATGAGATAGCCGATCGGATGTAATTTCCACCAGAGATAGTATTGACGCATCCAGAACATTCCGAACATCGCGGCACCCCCGAAGATGAACGAACCGAGCCGCTCTAATTCGATACCGGTCGGGTGTTGGAGGATACTCGTGAGCCGATTGAATGGCGTTGTCGTGGAGATCATATATGTCCAATGCTGTAGATTGACTGCGCCGTGCGTATAGGCGAGGTCAATAGAAGAGTAGTAGGAGACACCGATTGCTAAGATGATCGCAATACCCATCGTAATCAGAAACGGACGCTGCTTGAGACGTAAGGGGTCCGCGAGTTTGAAGTTGTTCATGACGCTCGGCATCAATATTTCACGCATGTCGAACATCAAGACGCGTTCGTAGGCGACCAGCGTCCAACTCGATGCGTTCACACGTGAACTGCCGAAAAGGGTGACGAGATATTCACCCGGAAGGAAAGAGTAAAGCACAAACAACAATCCGCCGTTGGCAACCATCCAGGTCATCACCGTTGTTAATCCGAGGAAGAGGACTAAAATGAAAAGTGCAACCCAGAAGCGCATGCCAGCAGTGGTGCATATCAGACAGAGTGCCAAGATTCCGAGAATTAATCCGAATACGGCGAAGGCGTAAGAGAGCGGTTCATGGGTATCGTCAGCCCGTTTGGGTCCGAATATTGTGGTGAAGGCGCGCGTGAAATGCCGTTTGCCACTCCAGAGGATCAGGACGATAAAGACGAGGAACCCGCCCATCTGCTGGTTTTGGTGGAAGTTCCATTGGTTCACTTTTGAACCGGTTGCATAGATAAGCACCGTCTCCATTTTACCGAGTAGGAAGAAGAACCAGAAACTGAACGATATTTCAAGTGTGAGCAGATAGACGACAGCGATGACCGATGGATAGATAAAGAGGTTCACCGAGGGCCACCATGCCAAAGCAGAGAACGGTTTTTCGGTGAAGAATTGGGCGATCGGAAAATAGAGCGGCGGGTTCGGCGTAGATGGAAAATAGAGGTGCAACCCTTTTAAGCCGTGCAATAGGACAGGTATCGCAAAACCGCACCACATCAATCGAGACTTGAAGAACCTGTTCACGAGCGCGCCCCCTGATGGGGTCTGAAACATCTCTACCGGCAATTGGACGAGCGGAAAGGTGAACCGTTCGTGTTCGACCCACTGTTTTCGGAGGAGTACCGTCCAACAGATCGTAACGAAATAGAAGGTGAGGACGAACACGCTCCATCCGACGATCGGTTTCAACCATGCGCGCCACGGGATTGCGTCGCCTTCTGGTAGTTGTTCATAAAAATAGAAGACGGCTTTCGGATCGCTGACGACCATCCATTCTGGGAGATGTTGATGAAAAAGGGTTGCCCATTCGTTTTCAGGGGTTGCGAAATAGAACGGACTGACAGCGAGTGGGATGAGGTATCGCATCAGTCCGGAAGACGGGATACCGGATGCGACCAGCATCATGCCCCAGACGATGAGCAGCTCGCTGCCTTGCAGTTCGGCACCGGGTCTCAATCGTTTGAGAAGTACATTGATACCGAGGACGAAGACCAACATCACGAAGACGACGGCGATCGGCATGTGGTTCCCCGCGAGATAGGTACCGCCGACATGGAAATCGTTGTAGGGTGTGATGAGACACTGGCAGATCACAGCACCGATACCGATCAGTACACTCCGCGTTGTGATACTTTTATATCTGGACTGCGTGGTGTGCGGGGAATTTTGCGAAGGGAGAGGAGGTGTCATAAGGTATGTATTTGTCAATTAGTAGCGAGCGAAGTCGGTCCGTAAGTCAAATACGGTTTTTACAGTGGCGGTTTTTCCGGTGTTCAAGGCGGTCTGGATGGCATGCCTGTAGTCTCGGAGCCGAAAGCGTCTAATTACCAACGGACGCAATTGTGCGCCCATTTCTTGGAGGCGCTGCATACCGAGTGTAAAGGTATGAATCTGTTCATCGTTGTATGTCTCAACGCCATAAGTATACGCACCTTTTACTTCCAACTGTTTATACCAGACCGAGACCCAGTCGATGTTTTTCGGGATTCCGGGCATCCCGAGCAAGATGACTTCGCCATTTGCATGCGTAAAACGGAGTGCATCATCTATTGTAACACTGGAACCGATGCAATCAAAGGTAATATCTACGCCTCCAATTAATACTTGTTGTCCAAACTCCGGTTGATGCGATTCAGACCCTGTGAGTTCACAGAACGCTGTATATCGACCACGATTCGGCGATATTACATCATTGGCACCGAGTTCAAGTGCCAATTGCTGTTGGTGCGGATACTTGGCGAAGATGAGGATCCGGTTTTGATAACCGAGCGTCCGAAGGGCAGCAACCGTCAGCAGTCCGATCGTGCCGCCGCCTATGATACAGATGTTGTTTGCTGTATTGTATGCCGACTTCAAAACGCCGTGTATCGCGCAAGCGAAGGGTTCAAGCAGTACAGCGATTTCGTCTGCAATATCGTCCGGCACAAGATGGAGTTGCGATCGGTGTGCGAGGACGTATTGACTCCATCCGCCGCCTGTATCGCGACAGTACCCCGTCTGTACGCCTTCGGAGATGTCGCCTTTTGTGATATTTTCGCAGTTAGCGAAAAATAGGTTTTGGCACTGATGGCATGGCGGCGAGATTCCTCGTACCTCACATGAGAGGGCGGGTTCAATCACGACGCGGGCACCGACCGGGAAGCCTTCCACTGCGTCCCCGACTTCTGCAATCTCACCGACGACTTCATGTCCTAACACGAAAGGCGTTGATGTGAACGGCGAAAAATAGGGGCTCCCTTTCGCTGTGATCGTCGCCAAATCGGAACCACAAATACCGCTGAGTCGCGTTCTGACTTTGACCCATTCAGGTGTCGGCAGCTGCGGCTCTGGGATGTCAACGAGATGCACACAGGAAAATGGGGACGTGTAGAGACCGCGCCACCGTTTTCCGAGGTAACGCATCGCGAGATAACGAGGGATGTTTTTAATGTATTGAATGGCTTCCACTATATTATTTCCTATCCGGTTTTCAGGCATCTTTGAGTTTTCTGAGAGTTCCTGACACAAACGCAACTTACAGAAAAATAAACTTAGATATACCAAACAGCAGCCCCAGCGGGGCAGAATGTCTATAGAAACATCAGGACATCCAAGGACTAAGCCCCAACGGGGGTTTTTGCTTGGGTGTTTCTTCAATATGTGTACCATCCTTAAAATTGTCCAAAGTTTAGTAAGTTATAGGAACGTGAGTTTGGTATAAGGATCAAGTTTCTTGAAAAATGCGAAATTTATAATATCATAAATGTTCAGTCTTTCATGTTCCGCTCAACCCAACCTACGTGTTTTATCAATTTTGTGCATCAGAGTGCGTTGGATGGTTCAAGAAGGCTCAACTGATATTTTCAGCATACCCCCGAATTGATCTGATCAGCGGGGCTGTGAGTTAGCAACGCTTTTTTTATCTTGCCTTTAAGGCACCCCAAGTTGTTATGTTCACCTTTCCTTTCTGAGGTGAAGCTGCTACGATAGCTTCGACGGCTTTCGCTTTCACGATAAGTAAATCTTGCTCATCGGTAACGCCATCATTGTTCACATCGGTATCATAAGTGACGGGGTTTTGCATACCACTACGCACGATCATGACATCGTAAAGATCAACGTAGCCGTCATTGTTAACATCGGCATTTATATCAGGCCCCGCTACTTGGCCATCTGTATAAAACAACTTAGGTTCTCCTAAAACGTAGTGATCGCATCCGTTATTACCTAAGTCGTCAATCTCAATTGTCAGATTTTTCGCGCCTTGGGGTATGGCGAATTCAATATATGCACCATGATCAGCAAGATACAATTCTTTTGATCTATATATTTCAACACCATCAACATGTGCCACGAATTGCATTGAAGCTGCACCGCCACAGTCTCGGCTTGCCGAACCAAAATAACAACTGAACTTAGTATATTCCTCTGTTGAAATATCATATTTTATGAAAGCATGTGCCGCGGAATACATCCAATGTTCCCAACTATACATTTCTGCAAAATGCCGACACCATCCAGGCTTATTTGGTATAGTTCCACCAGGTGTTTTTTCCCATATACCACCCACCCAACCATCCCATTCGTCAATACTATTGACAGGGACTAAAGAATTTGTGGATTTATAGGTGAAGGTGAGCGATATAGAATTAATAGGTTCTTGCTCAAGATCGGGCAAAGACAATACATTAATACCCATTTCTTCTGCTATAACCTGAACAAACCTTTTGTCTTCAGTATCCACAATGTCATACCAGTCCCGCATATAATCTTTTATTTTTCCCTTGGAAGATGGCATTTGACGAACTGCGTTCCACGCCTCTGGATTCTCCTCAAAAATAGGTAGGAAATTGTAAGAAAGTTGGGATACCAATAAATGATGTGTGAAAGGATTTTTGTAGTCCGATCGTAAAAAATCTTCCCATTCGGTTAACCATTGCTCCGAGGTGCCAGAATATTGCACGCCTTGACGTTCTATATTACTGTTTGCATAACTTAAAAGAAACTCCCTATAATTTTTCCAATGCGTATAAGGTGGATTGTCTTTCCATGTGCGGTACATATCTTTTAGCACCCATATACTCGCCATCATACACATTGATTCTTGAAACCAGAGATTCGGGTTATCTACAGTCGTGTCTTCGTAATTATGTATAACATGACACAACTCATGCGAAAATTGATAGGTGAATTGATTTAAGTGTGTACCGAGAGCAGATATTGCTATATTGTGTCGGTTTGGAGGATTATGTCGGATGAAAGGTCCGTCATTGGCATAATAGACATTGAGAATCCCATCAATTTTATGGGAATCTCTCAATGAATCCTGAAAATGCGAAACGACATTGTAACATAACGCTTTAATCTCTGTAGTTGTAATATCACCCCAAGACCTGTTAGGTTGTACGGTTATTGTTAACTCTGCAACCGCAGAATTAACAACCAGTAACATCAAAAACGGGGCAATAAAAAACTTTCTAAATCTCATGATATATCTCCTTCCGACTCATTTTCACGGATCACCTTTTTACCCATCGCTTTTTCAATTGACCCCAGAATTGCTTCTTTGCGGGCCTCAAAGAAACTCCAAAAATCATCAGCTTGCAGAGCGTCGGCAGAGATAAGATGAGAGGTTAGTATTTTATTCATAGATTCTTCTTGTATTTCTGGCAAATACTCTGAAGGGGGCCGTCCACCTATCTTTCGGTTTGTGCTTGCCGAAAGGGCAGTCTTGTTGATAATGCTATTGCAGACCTTGGGTTCAATCCCTTGGTTCCGACACCAATCTCTTGGGAATATGTGATGAATGTCAATACTGCTACCGGAAGATATTTGCTCATCAACAGATGATCCCGTGAGAAAGTCACGGCATCCGTTGGGTATAAGCAGTGCGTAAACGCCTTTATATACCGCGCTAGCACGAGTTTGAACCTCAAGTAGTCTATTCGATTGGAAACTCGCTTCTCGAACCGTTGAAGGCAAATCAATTTCTTCTCTTAGCCATGAGGTCACTTCAGAGAAATCTTTAGCTATTTGAGTGTTGACAGCATCAGTATACATCTCGCCAAATACGCCACACCAATACCAGCGAGAGATTTTGGGTTCTTTATCTTGTTGTGCTTTGTATGCTTTCATGAACTCTTTTCCTATTGCCTCCTCTGACTGAGAAAGCTCCTCTGACTGAGAAAACTCTTCTGACCTGAAAGCCTCCTCGGCCGATTTGTATGCTGAATCGACGCGAGCGAGAATTGCTGCAAGGGCAATAAGTTGGGTTTTATACGGGACATCCTTCGCTCTGAATATTTTTAAGTCGTTCAAGAACTTAGCTGCCTGAGTAAAACCATCTTCAGTTATATCTCCCCATTCTTCGTAATCTGCTGCCTTCAACTGCAGTATAGAGCGTGGCGTACAGTTGGCTGTTGATATTTTCGGATTTGCCTTGGTGGAAAGTAATGTGAGTGCCCTCAGGAAATCGGTGCTATCAAGGTTTCCGAGAACTGGGTACTTTTTCAGACGTTTGGATCGTTCATTCCAGTCTTCACGAAGTGGAAAGTTGTCCATAGCAAAGGAAGCAGTCAGTAATTCAAATACTGTAAGCGTTTCGCCTCTGGTGTTTACCTTTTCAAATATTAAGCAAACAGCCTCTCTGGGTGTATTCCCACGAAGACGAATAATAGGCAGATTGTATTGTTTAAAGCATCCAATCACATCGCTATTAAATGTATTGAATAACCGTCGCTTGGAAGGGTCTTTCTGCCAATAATCTTTGTATTCGTCTCCCCAATCGTCTGAATCAAAGATTTTGTTAACTGGAAACATAGAATTTTTGTATTCCATTTCAGGAGAAGCGATATCTATAATTTCTCCATGCTCCCTCTGTACTCGGCGATTTTCTCTACAAGACAGAACTGCGCTTTCGCGGTCTATTTCGTCGTTTAGGCACTTTTCCATGTCAAGATAGTAATACCGAGTAATCGGTTTCCCTTTGGCCTTTGTATAAACACCCTGTTCGGACTTTAGGGCTTGAAATAACGCTGTTAATCGTTGTTGTCCATCAAGAATGAGCGTATTAGGTGTCTCTGCATTCTCTGCCGGGTTAACCCCTTCAATAGGTCTGGGTTTGAGAGAATTTTTACCATCAACTTCCAAGGTGAGCACTGCTCCGATAGGAAAGGCTTGTGATACACTTGCCAAAAGGCTTTGAATCAGGTAATCATCCCATCTCCAGTCTCGTTGAAAATCAGGAAGTTGTATTCTTCCAGTTCCTATCTCTGTAAGTATATCCAAAAGTGGAAGTCTCTCAATATTGAAAGTACTCATCTCTATCCTTTCTCCGAAAACTAATACGGATCCGTAATATTTGAGAATTTCTTAATGATCGCTATCAAATTTGACGCGTCTGTAGACGTGCTGCAAAGGTAGTTCACACTGGATAGATAGCAGCGGCACGACATCAGCAAGTGCTCGAAATTCTGTCGGTATCCATTCGGGTTCGTGGCGACGATACCGCAGCACCTGTACTCTGTCTTGTGAAATTAGGATGTATTCTTGCAAAGCATCTATTTGGCGATAGTGTGTGAATTTTTCGTTTTTGTCATACATTTCAGTAGAAGTCGAGAGTACCTCTACAATAAGCGTTGGGTTCAGGAGTGTGTCAAAGACGTTATCCTCGGCGCGTGGTTCACCGCACACAACGACAATATCAGGGTAAAAGTAGGATGCTGTCTGGACAACTTTCACGCGCAAATCACCGGTTGAAGCGATTTGACATTCCGTATCCATCAGTTGGTTGTTAAGATGAATTGCCGTGTCAAACGTGATGAAATTATGTGCGAAACTGGCACCAGCCATCGCGAGTGTTTCTCCGTTCATATATTCGTTTTTAGTCGTCGCCTTACGTTCCAATTCAAGGTACGCTTCGGGCGTTAGGTAAGTCGGTGCTGCAATAGGTGCCATCTGAGTGCCTCCTACTCCGGCGTTTTCGTTTAATTGCTTAAGCGCAATTATAACGAAAATGCTTTCGCGTATCAAGTGAAATATTTAAAATAAACTTTGGGAATATAAGGGAGCAGTGATAATGTAGGCGGGACGGGGAGTCCCGCCTGTGGATAGCATCTATGAAGCGTTTGCTTCGGACTGGTAGTATTCCATCAAAATCTCAGCGACTTCGGGGCGTGAAATTTCGGGTGGGAGTGGTTCGCCAGCGGCGAGCATCTCACGCATTTTTGTCCCAGAGATCTCGAAATAATCGTCTGCATCGTGCGGGTAGTCGCGCATCATGATGATTGCATTGCGCTTTTTGCTCCATACGGTGAAATCACCACGGAAGATACCGATTTCGAGTGCGTTTTCAGGGATTGTGTCGAAAATCTCCTGTGCATCGAATGCGCCGTAGTAGTCGCCTGCGCCTGCGTGGTCGCGTCCGACGATGAAGTGCGACGCACCGCAATTCTGGCGGAAGACGGCGTGGAGGAGTGCCTCTCTCGGTCCAGCATAGAGCATATCGAACCCGTAACCGGTGATGGAGACGGTATTTTCGGGGAAATAGTGTTCCACCATCGTACGGATGCAAGCATCACGAACAGTAGCCGGAATGTCCCCGGGCTTTAGCTTACCGAGAAGCATGTGAATTAGGATACCGTCGGCATTGACCGCCTCTTGTGCCATTTTGCAGAGTCCCTCATGCGCACGGTGCATCGGGTTGCGCGTCTGGAAAGCGACGACGGTGTCCCACCCGCGCGCGGCGATATCTTCACGAATCTCGACGGCTGTGCGGAAGGTGTCCGGGAAATCTTCACGGAAATAGGAGTAGTTTAGTACCTCGATCTGCCCTGAAAGGACGTTGTCTCCAACATTTGCGAAAGCTGGGACCCCCGGATGTTCGGGATCGGTAGTTCCGAAAGTTTTTTCGATGAGGAGGTGTTTTTGGTCTTCTGAGAGGGTTTCAATCGCCGAAACCTTCATAATCGCGAGGGGCGGGTTGCCGTCTACGTTCGGGTCGCGGAGCGCGATGCTGTCAGCGTTTTTCACTGCATCGGTGAGTTGTTCCGACGGGACGATGTTCATTACCGGAACGGGCCAGAAGAGTCCGTTCGACAGTTTCATGTCAGTCGCGACGCTTATTGCTTCGTCGATGCCCATATATCCGGTGAGGGGTGTAAAGTACCCCGAGGCGAGCATAACGGCTGACGCTGCGGCACCAGAAGATAGCAAAACGGACGGCAGTTTTTCCGCCGCTTTCGTCAATTCGGTGCGCCGTGCATCATCCGAAACGTAAAGCGGTTGTAAGGTTTCGGCTCCATGTGGTTTAATCATTTTTTACTGATGTCTCCCTGTGCATCTTTCTCCGTTGTCGAAAAATAGAAGGTTTTTGTTAAGAGCATAATTAATTGTCTTGTTGTACAAGGAACTCCTCTTAATCAACGGTACGGTTTTGGACAACGGACAAAACCGCGCCACCTTTAATAGTTTAGGACTTACGCAATTTTGGCTGTAAGTGGTTGTATTAGATGAAATTTGTCTGAAAACACAGCGTTCTGGTAGCACGATGCACGTCGCATCTGGGCGAGTACGCCGCAAAACTGGGAAGTTTGTGCTACAAAAGAGCGGCATGCGTAAGTCCTATAGTTTAAAAAATTTGTTCAACAGTACAGCCGTTCCAGATCCAAAAATGGTCTTTTCTGTCCCATTCACCTCCGGTCTGTACCCGTGTGTTGGGTGTGAAGATGACTTGGGTGAGGTAACCGTCAGTGGCTTCCACCGTATAGGTATGCTGATGTACTTCGTTGTTATCTACGATGAAATCTTTAAGAATTCGTTTCCCGTTTGCCAATAGGTTAACTGTGTGTATAGCATTTCTACTGGCAGAGAAGGTGTTGGTTACGCGGTATCTGCCTGCCGGCAGGTCGAGTTTGAAGGCGGCATCCTCTTTGCTCCACACGGCATCTTGCGTGAGTTCTGTTCTGTTTTTATTTCCGCGGTATGCCTCATGCGGTGCGCGCGTATCCCATCCGAATTTGCCGCTCTGGTATAGCGTATTGGGTCCGATCGCGTGATGATCGGTGGCGGTATTGCTACCGTCGGGTTGCATATCGAAACGGATGACGAGGTTTCCTGCCTCGTTCCGTTGCCATAGATCAAGCATCGGTCCCGGTGCGCGTCTCTTTCTATAGAGTCGTAGGTGTTTCGTTTCATGGATGACTTCATAATTGGCGGTCTCGTTTCGGAAAGCGTCCGTATCTGGTGGGTACCACGCCACGAAATAATCTACGGGCGCGCTTGCGTTTTTGCGGTTTACCGGAAAATAGTCGTAAGCGGCTTCGTAGTTTTCGAGGTGTCCAACGTCATCGGCGTAGACCCCGTAGTAGGCAGTAGAGTGTGCAAACGGTGTGACGTATTCAATCCTTCCCAACGCCTCGGATTTATGCCAATCTGAGGTGCGATGCCTAAAATTTGTGTGCGGTTCTATTAACTTCGCGCCGGAAACGAGTTCGGCGATCTCAGGTGCGATGCGTCCGTGATCATAGGCGGTTCTACCCCAGTGGAGCAGACTAAACACAATCAAGCAGGCTGCAACGGTGTAGCGACCGAATTTACCGATGTCTGGGATTAACCAGGGTGCTAACATCAGCAGAATATAGAGATGTATTCTGTCATTAATCCAACCCCCGGGACCGTAACTCCGCGGTGCCCTGATGAACATGTAGGTGAACACGATTGCGATGAGCAAAAAGGCATCGGTCTGTCTCACCCAATCTCTTCGGTAAATTCGGTATCCGATGGAGATAACAACGGCTATCGCTAATACGACGAGTAGGAAACGGTTGACCGGAATATGCCAATCGGTAAAATAGACGATCGACTTAACACCGAAGAAATATTCCCAAATCCACGCGATCCCGCGATGGTTGCCTTGCGGATGCTTTTTGAGGCTCTCAAGATAGTATTCTATCAGGACGAAATATATCGGCACCATATAGATCAAGAAACGGAAGACAGGTTTGAGTCTTATGATAAATTCACGGTGCCATTCGGCGTGGCGTTCACGCCACCCTGCGGCTAACGCTTTAGTGCCCCATGTCCATCCCGCAGCTATAGAGATCGCGAAAACAATAAGTCCGTAAGAGGCGATGTGCGACAGATAGGTCAGCAACAGCAGGATATAAAGCCATGCGAGGTGCCGGACCTGCATATCGTCTTTATGTCGCCACCAGAAACCGAAGCTAAAGAAGAAGCACGAGATGCTTAACGTAAAGTTATAGAACCCCATATACAGCAGGTAGTTGTACGCGAAAGGGAATCCGAGCCAAGCGTAAACAAACTTTCCTTCTTGATCCTTGTGGACGGCATTGAAAAAATAGAAGAAAGAGATCGGTATCATGCCGATCGCGATTGAGAGAAAGACCTTCTCCGCGATGACAGGCGGAAATATGTAGAGGAGTGCTGCGAGCGAAATATGAGATAACCAGTTCGGGAAGATCGTGATGTTGAGCTGCCATGCATCCCGCATCTTATAGTTCGCCTGATCGGCGTAATCGGTCAGTACTTTGGCGTTGTAGATGTGGCTAACACCGTCTTGGGAGGGGAAATAGGCGAAGATCCATAGCGGCAGGAGATGCAATACCAACAGCACTACAAACAGGTGTTTCCATGACAAGTTTTTCCAGTTAAACATGTTCTCTCTCCAATATCTCTAAGCAGAACCTAAGCTGGCAAATTATCTCTGAAGTAGAGGCAGTGTTCCGTCAACGGGCAGCGTTCACACAAAGGTTTTCTGGCATCACAAATTCGCCTACCGAAATAGATTAAATTCATGTGGAAAGGATACGCTTTGCCCGGTGGTATGATCGGTGGTAACGCTTGATGCGCTTTCTCTGCACTACAATTCGAGGGGATCAGTCCGAGGCGTTTGGAGATCCGCAAGATGTGCGTATCCACAGGAAAGACCTCTCTGCCGCATGCAAAAGAGAGCGTAACGGAAGCGGTCTTGATCCCGATGCCTTTGTGTTGACAGAGCAATTCCAGTGCTGCCTCGGTCTCCATATCGTGGATAAACTCCAGCGAGAGTGCCCCGTGTTCATCTTTTAGCCATGTAAGAAAATTCTTGATGGTCTCGCTTTTCTGCTTCCCTAACCCTGCAACCCGAATGGCTGCCTCTATGGCTTTGGTGTCCGCGTGGAGGACAACCTCCCAGGTCGGGAAGCGTTCTTTGAGTTTCGCGTACCCTTTATCGCGGCTAACATCCGTTGTATTCTGCGATAGGATTGTTAGGATGAGGCATTCGAGTACATCACCCGCGCCGTCGCGGGTCGGTACACCGAGCAAATCTTCCAATGTTTCTGAGATGTGTGCTGCTTTCTGTTTAAGTTCCAATTGTCTGCTTCCGATAGTTGTGTTTTAAATATTATACCACATATTGAAAAAATAACAACGTCTTTTACGCGTTTACACAGGACGATTTATGGTAAACCTTAGAATTAATTGAGGGTGTTTCATAAATTATTGCGCCCCCAACAACAGCAAGTGTTGCTGCAACTCGTAAAATCTAACATTAAGAACTCTTTTGTACCACAATCTGTATGAAGTTTAATTTATTAATTCGGTAATATAAGAACGTGCGATGAATCGCACGACTACGGGTTTCCTGCCCGTTTGTAGTAGGGCAATTTTGCGGTGTACTCCCCCAAATGCGAAGTGCATTATTGCACGTCAATTACCGATTTATTTTTTGAAACTTCATTTAGATTGTGGTCTTTTACGGGTAGGTGCTATTCATTGTCGTCTGTTGATTGCCCCCAACTTAACAGTTTAGGGTACGAAACCTCCATGAATAATGAAACACCCTCAATTAATTGGTCACTCTTAAACAGTCTGAATGACCATTGAGGTCATTCAGACTGGCACAACCTAACAGGTTATGCTACAAAGATGTCTATTTATTTTAGTTACCATAGAAGCGAATTAAAACAGGAACCGATACATCGGTTGGTCGAGTATAATAGATAAAAGACTCCAGAACGCGCCAATCACGAATTCGCCGAGTACGATACCGAGGAAGAACGGGACGGCTTTCCGATGTAATCGGATACCGCCGTATTTCAGGACGATCCATTTGAGCAGCCATCCGATAAAGATGGAGCCTATCATCGGGTTGATCGCCCAACTTCCTGAGATGGCATAGCCGACAGGGTGTAGATTCCACCACAAGAACCGCATCCGCATTGCGGCGAGGAGCAGTGTTAAACCGAATCCGAATGTCGCAAAACCGATCGCTGGTGCGTCTGGTGGTGCGGCGTAAGTGAGCCATGTCTCTAAACGGTTGAAAGATTCGCGTCCGAATCCGGGTCCGCCGCCTTCGGCGTGGTACATGTGCAAATACGCCCAAAATGAACCGAGCGCGCCGAATGCGGAAGCCAACATCATCAAGAACGCAAACCGGCGGACCGGGATATTTGCACCGTCTGCGAGTTTAAAGCCTTCGAGTTGGTGTGGCATTGCGTGTGAACGGTGTGCGCGATTTAGGCAGTAGAGGTAGGCGAAGCCTGTCAAGTTCGTTGCACCGAGTCGGCGGATACCTAACAGCCGCGGCAACATCTCATCAGGTCCGATGAAGTGTAGGTCGTGTACGGGTGAACCGAGTTCTGCGCGGAGACGCGTAATCGCGATGGCGATGGCGAACCAGATCATAAAGTAGACGATGATGATCCAAAAACTCATCCCCATCTTGAGACAGAATCCGACGATAAACGCGGCACCGCCGAGCAGCCCGATAACGATCAGTCGATATGAAACCGGTTCGCCGGTTTTGGGGGATACGAGTTGACGTGCGATGCCTTTCAAGTAGCGTCTGCTCATCCAGACAGCGACGACACAAAGTCCGAGATATGCGCCGTGCGATTGCTCCGCTTCGTAAGGGAACCGTGGTAGCCCACGCCATCCGGCGATGACACCCAATAGGCGTTCCGCTCGCCATATCAACCAGAACGCCCAACAGGAGAAGGAGAGGTCTAACGGTATGAAAAACGAGAGCCCGACACCGAATGGGAAGACACCGATCGGACTCCAACCGATCCCGCTCCACGGACGCTCTGTAAAGATGCGCCGTAAGTCGTATAACTTTCCACCGAGGCTTGGAACGGCAGGGAACAGGAAGTTTAATCCGTTGATGATGTCGATAGTGACACCGATTGAAAGTCCGAGCCACATCCAAGGGGACCGGAAAAACCGCCGACTTCGGGTCGTCATCTCAAAAGGCAGTTGGATGATCGGGTAACTGAGCCGTTCCGATTCGACCCACTGCTTCCGAAAGATCAGACTGAGGCAGAGCATGACGAGATGGACAGCCACAATGAAGAGCGTCCACCAGAAGATTGCCGGTAGCCAAGCCGTGAGGAAGCGCGATTCGTAGATACTCGAAAACCCGTTATAATATCCGTCGAGTACGCGTTTATCGCTAATAGCCAACCACTGCGGGATGTGTAAGTGGAACAGGTTCGCCCAATCGTTTTCGGGTGTCGCAAACCAGTGTGCGTGTCCGATAAGCGGCATGAGGACAAGGAATCTATCGACCCCTGCGAGTCCTGCACCGACAGAGATGCATGTGTAGATAACGAGCAATTCCGCACGGTTGAGTACCAAGGCGTTATGCAACCTGCGTAAGAGCAGCCCGATGCCCAATAGGATTAAAATGGTGATAACGGCGTTGTAGAAGAGCGAGACCTGCGTCGGACTCCCGCCGCCACGCATAATCGAGACGGACACCCACCAGCAGTTGGCAGGCACTAACACGCAGATAAGGAAAATAGTGAATGGACGGATTTTGAGGTCTTGCGTCGGAACGATGGTCACCTTCTTTCAAGAAAAACTGCTATATTTTACGTCAATTTCCGTCTGTTGGCAACAAATTTTTTCTCGCCACAACGGGAATTAAATTGCATACCGGAAAGAAGTGTGGTATAATCAAAAACGGACAGAGGGACAGTAAACAACAAAACATCTAACGGAGACTTTTCATGGTTTAACGAGCGTCTCCGTATCACTACAAAGGTTTCAAAAATCGATGCCGCTGAGCAGACGCAAAAAAATTGTTATCATCAGCCTAATCGCACTTATTGGGGTAATTATTTTGCTATCCGTTATCTATAACCGAACGGCACTCTGGGAACCCGAACAGCATCTTATTACACTGCTGCCGGAATCCCCGATCTGTTATCTGACGCTCAAGGAGTTGAAAGGGTTGGTCGAGACTTTCAATCGTAGTGAATTAGGGAAACAGACTGCCCAAATGCCGCTTCTCACTGAGATTAGAGAACAACGTTGGTGGAAAGAACTCGTGTATCAGAAGCAGCTATGGGAATATGAGATGGGTGGCAGACTTGATCTCAAAACAGTTACGGGGTATTTTGGAGAGGAGACGATCATCGCTATCTACCAGCGCGAGGGCGGACTCACTTTCCTCCTTATCACCGCTGTTGGCGGTCCTGAAAAATTGAGTAT
This sequence comes from Candidatus Poribacteria bacterium, assembly GCA_022823085.1. GTDB lineage: Bacteria > Poribacteria > WGA-4E > WGA-4E > WGA-3G > WGA-3G. The sequence continues at coordinate 1,391 of JAJDXV010000126.1, read as the reverse complement.
TGAAGCGATGACGGCGACGGATGCAATCAACCCAAAATACAGACGTATCCAAAACGCGTATGGCGAATTCACGATTAATACGATTACCGGGTATCCGCTTGATTTCAGTTATACCTTCATCGGTAGAATTGGGGTTTTAAGCCTTGAACCGACGTTGTTAATAGAGACGCTTGATCTCTACAATGCCGGTCTCTCCGGTGCGAAAGCGGCACAGAAAGCCCAAGGATTCCTCACCGAGCATCCGATGACATCGGAGATTCAGGAAAACTACCGTCAGGATAAAAGTACCGGATACGCGGATTTGACGCAGCTGCGCTCTGAATTGGGTGATTTCGGTTCTAACACACCCGTTCAACAGATTTCTGGAATGTTCACGGAGATGGAATTCTGGACGTTCAGTAACCGATATGAAGACGGCGTGATCGTTTCACGGCACTCTTTCCGAAAGCGGACCGGTGCCAATCCTATCAGTCCGCCAACGAACGATGCCACAAAACCGTCCTTCGCTTTTCCAGAACGGACTGCTTTGGTCGCCACGTTTCCGGTTCCGAGTCAGCAGATACAGGAGCTCTTTGGCAGTATCGATCTTTCCGAGGTTCTGGGGACAGACTTAACCGTTCTGTTGGTCGCGCCTGAGCCTGATGAAGTTGGGGTAGTGCCTTCGTTGGTGCTGCTTACGCATGCGAAAATGCCTGAGGCATTGAAATCGGTATTGGACATCGTGAAACAGGGTAAAATTTCTATCGCTGGTAAACCGCTTAATTTTCTTGAACCACAGGATTACAACGGTGTTACTGTCCAACCCGTGCAACTCCGTCTCAATTTCCTGCTGGCAGCGACAGGTGGCTATGCAATCGTGAACGACGCTTTCGTCTTTAGTACAACAGTATCAGGGTTAAAGTCTGTCATTGATGCAGCGACCGGTAAAACGTCTATTTTACCTGATATACCTCTCTCAACAGATGCGAACGGTGCTGAACTCTTTGCACAACCGGAACTGCTCGTGCCGGAGTTGAAACGGTTCCTACCGTTGGCGACGATACTGTTATCTCTTTTCGGTCAGGAATTGGATGCGACGTTGACCCGTCGAATCACAGAAAACCTGTTTCCGTTAGAATCCCTCGGTCCGATTTCTGCAGAGATGAATTTCAGTGAGGGGCGCGTAGATGCGGAGGTTCGGATCGTTTTGGAGAAGTGAACCACACGGTTTAAGCAGATTAATATGACATCTATCAACTTTTGTGGTATCCTAACTATAGTTTGGACAATTTTAAGAATTAAGATGACAATAAACAGAAAAAAGGGTATCCTTTCATAATAAATCATAAACCTTGAAAGGACATATCTAATGACCCCTCTTTCCTGCTTAGAAGACATGTTATCAGACTTTA